>JAWOGG010000209.1:0-3839 GCA_046497085.1 Orrella sp. | reverse complement strand
AGCACATCATCGTTGGCGGGTTCCGGGTTGAAGTGCTTTGGATCCCATGGGTCAGTGGTGGCTGCCGTGACAGAGAGGCTTAGGGTGTTCAAGAAAGTGGCTAATGTAGTGGTTAAGGCGGTAGTTAAGGCAGTGCTCAAGGCAGCGGGTGTCACAGCGCTCAGTCTGTGTTTTGATGGGCGATTTGATCTGCTTTTTAAGCAAGAGCGCTTCGGTTCTTTGATTTTGATTTTAAACATCACGCAAACTCTCTGAAGGCTGCACGCGCATGGCCATCCAGCCGCCGATCAAAGAAACCACCGTGGCGACTAAAAGCGCAAGGCCAAAGGCTGTCACCAGGTGCATCGCGCTTAAGAGTGATACCGATTGCCCGAGTGCCAAAGCCTGTCCTAACGTGCTATTAAAAAAATAACTGCCGATGGCGTAAAGCAGTAGACCCACCATAAAACCCGCCACCGCAATCAGACACGCCTGCACAAAAACATAACCCAATAAAGTCCGGCGTTCATAACCTATCAGGCGCAATAAAGCCAAGTCTTTACGCTTGCGATCTATATTGGCCGCAAACGCCCCAACCAAAGAAGCCGCACATCCTATGGCGCCTAGCCAGGCGATCACCCCAAATATCAAACCAAGCACACGATCGACTGCCTGTATCGACTCAATGTCGGCCAACTTCGATACCGTCTCAATGTCGTCGTCCAACAAGTCGCGCGTCAGACCCGGTACGTCGTCGAGGGTTTTGGCGTAGAGCCGTGCACGGGGATAGGTGTCGCGAGGCGCAATGGCGACACTGAAATCAAACTGCCCGGCGGCCGGTGTGCTCGCACCATCCCGAAAGTTCTCTAAGGCAGTGAGTAAGGGCAAGCTAATCAAAGCCGCCGGGCGTGTAAACACAGCCGGCTCTAAAACCCCTTGTATCCGTAGCGGCACATTGAGCTGCTCGCGTTGGTTGTCTTTGCGCCGAGTAATCAGTAAGCGCAACGCATCACCACTTTCGACCGAGAGTTGCTGCGCCGCGGTCGCCGACAGCCACACGTGTGAATCATCTAAAGGCCCCGGTTGACCGCGCAGCAAAGGGTCACCATCGCTTGAGGCAAGTAATTCCACATTGGGTAAAAAATCTCGCGCTGACACCCGAATATCGGCCACTGTGTTCAGTGACCGGGTCATTGGCATCACAAAGCCTGTGCGGGGATCTTTGGCGATGCTCTCAAACCAAGCGCGATCAAGTGGGTGGCTACCAATCAACCTGATTTCAAGGTGATTGGGCTGGCTCGTGAGCGCATCGCGCATTTGCACCACCACACCATGCTTCAGACCAAACAACAACAAGAGCGGTGCCACCACCGAAATGACCGCTGCCAACATACACAGAGAGATTTTTTTGTCATGCCAAACGTCCTGACACGCTAAGCCCGCAAGAACCCAGCGGCTGGCTCTATTTTTGGGCATCACCATTCGAAAGCCATGTGACTGGGTTCAACCCGTTGGGCACGTAAAGGTTTAAGGCCCAAAGAGTCAACCAAGGACCATTCGTGAGTCACCACCAGGGTAGTGATCTGCGCATCCCGCACCACATCCAACATCATTTCAAACAAGGTTTGCGCATGATCAGGGTCAAGCGCCGCGGTCGGCTCATCTGCCAAGAGCAAGCTTGGTCGGTGTGCCAATGCCCGTAAAAACGACACGCGTTGCCGTTGACCGACTGAGAGCGTCCCCGCACGGCGTGACCCCAAGCCTTGCAAGCCTAAGCGATTCTCCAGCGTTTGTAACCACGCGGTGTCTAGTGGTCGTTGTTGCACGCGTGCTTGTAAGGCGATGTTTTGATGGACGGTGAGATAGGGCAGTAGACCGCCGCTTTGGGGCACAAACCCAAAATGTTGGCCGCGCAAAGCCGCCAAGGCCGGGTCTGCGTTACCACGTACCCAAGGCGTGACGGTTTGTCCTTGCAACTCAAAGTGCGCAATGGTTGATGGGGTCAACAAAAGACCTAGCGCTTCGATTAAAGTGCTTTTGCCACAACCGCTTGGGCCCGTGATAGCGATGACTTCACCACCCTCTAGCGTGAGCTCAGGCAAGCTCACACGAAAGGCCTGATCGGCTAAGCCGCGCACCAACTCCAACCCCTGGACCGCTAGCACTGTCATGCGCTGTCCTTAAGGCAAGGCCTCAAGCGGCACGGGATAGACGTTTTCACTGGGGTCGGCATCGGGCGCAAGCGCCACCCAGCGGTCAAGATCGGCATTGAAGTTTCGATAAAGTGCGAGCTTGCTGCTTAGGTTTCGGATGAATTGCTGCTGTTGTGAGGCTGACCAGCTTTTCCATGTTTCTTCGTCCAGATTAAGCACATCACTACGATACGGCAGTCCCTCAATGTACTCTCCAAGCAAACCGAGCTCAGATAAGCGCGTGGTTGAGCCTTGGTTAATCTGATTGGGGTCACGCCCCATGGTCGCAGCAACCGAACGCAACTGTTCAAACATCACCGAAGGGGAGATGTGGCTTTGATTGGCAGCGTCGACAATGGTTTTAACCGCACTACTCATGTCACTTAACTGTGCCTTGGTCATCAAGACACGCACCTCTGTGGTGGCTTTGGC
Source organism: Orrella sp. (assembly GCA_046497085.1). Lineage (GTDB taxonomy): Bacteria > Pseudomonadota > Gammaproteobacteria > Burkholderiales > Burkholderiaceae_B > Algicoccus. The sequence continues at coordinate 1,236 of JAWOGG010000209.1, read as the reverse complement.
CGGACTGGTCAGGTCGCGATCGACCACCCAGGCCTTAAACACGCTGGGCGCTTGAGTGCCTTGGCGCTCACCCAGATAGGCCAGCTGCATGGCGTAGCCCATGAGCTCGGCGTCTTTTTTAAGTGAGGCCAGCTGATTGGGGGCCGATGTTGATGGGTCAGCACCTGAGGCACCTGAGGCACTCGCTGCACTCCCCACAGCCACCTCACCCTCATTGGCCAATTGCACTTGTGCCACGATAGACGACGCCAAGCCGTCCACCATTTGTCCGAACTCGCTCACGCTACCGGCATTGACGGGGTAGTAGAGGGGCTTGTTCACGATGGTGTTAAAGCCTAAATCTTCGTACTGCGCTTGGGCGCTTTGGTGATTGCGTTTACCGGCTGGTGTTTTAAGGTGCAGCACATAAATGGCCACGCCCTTTTCTTTGGCAGCCAGGCGAAGTTGTGCGGCATCTGTTTTGGTGGTGGAGTATTCATCGTGACCCGCAATCGCGCCAGCGTCGGTAATCAATACGATGTAACGACCGCCAAACGCTTGCCAATCAATGTCACCCAAGGCCGTTTCTAGGCCCGCATAGGCATCCTCATCGAAGCTTTTGCTCGAAACGCTTGCGGGCTTAAGGTCAGCGATTTTCTTTAAAAAATCATCCCCAGACGTCACCGTGGTCGGATCCACAAACAGTTGGCTGACGTATTCCAAACCGGGCACCGCTTCGGTGCTGCCGCGGTAGGCCACCAAACCAAATTTGACTTGCTTGCTTAATCCAGCTTTCTCAACTTGACTGGTGATGGTGCTGACCGCTTGGCGAGTTCGATCAATGTAAGGGCCCATGGAGATGGTGGAATCAATCACAAACACCACCGCCGCAGAGAAAGCCTTCAGTGAGCTTTGCACGGCAGCGGCTTCTTTTTGCGCTGGGTCATCGTCAGCCTGACTGACCGAGGCCACATTTAGCACCCGCAGTGGATCACCGGCCTGCGTGTAGAGTTCTTCGGCCTCAAAAATGGGTAACAAATAAAAGTTCTTTTGCTGCGTGACCGCATAGTCAGGCTCACGGGCTAGCACGCCCGGTGCGCGCCCTGTGTTGTCTAACGACTCCACAAGTGGGTCAAACGCCGCCGCGGGCGCTTCGGCATCAACCAACGTTTCGACGGTCTCTTTGTCTTCAAAAAACAAAACCGGTTCGCGGTTGGCTGGGTTGGTAAAAGCCAAGGTCAATTGCATCTTCCATTC
>JAWOGG010000189.1:0-3744 GCA_046497085.1 Orrella sp. | reverse complement strand
GTGGCTTGCAAGGCATTTGTTTCTTACCTCGGCCAGCCCGCTATGCGATTTTGGTAGCAGCACATGTTTACCGCAAAATCGGTAAAGTCGTTGCGTGCAACGACTATCGTTCTTGGCAGCAACGTGCGGTGGTGCCCACTTCACATAAGGTCACTTGCGCTGCTTCTGCATTGACAGGCTATGCACTCACCACAAAACTTCGGCCAAGTGAGCTTATTCATGACGCCAAACTGCACGAGCACTTGCGGGGTTTTGTTGGTGCTGATCAACAATCCGACGCATGATGAAGGTCGAGCACTTCGATTTGATTATTCTCGGTGGTGGGTGTGCAGGCCTTTCATTGGCGCGCGAGCTCGCCTCACAAAACGTTAAACAATCGGTGCTTGTTATTGAGCCAAGAGAAGTCTATGAAGACGATCGCAGCTGGTGCTTTTGGGCGCAAGATCGGCATGCATTGTCGTCTTGGGTGAGTCAGGCTTGGCCTTCGTGGTGTTTTAACCAACAAGGGCAAAAGAGCCAAGCACGAAGTTGTCCGGGTTATGCCTATCAATACATCCGTTCTAAAGACTTCTATCGAGAGAGTTTGGCCATCATCACGCAGTCGTCGGTCGTGAAGTTAGGGCTTGGACAGACAGTGCGTGATTTACAGTCGTCTTCGGCAGGATGGCAAGTCACCACGTCGCAAGGACAGTACTTGGCTGATCAAGTGGTTGATACCCGACCACCCGCGGCTGAAGTGGTGGCGCAATCAACCCTGTTTCAGTGTTTTTTAGGGGTGGAGATCACCTTAAATGAGCCCATTGATCACCCCGACCAAGTGGCCTTGATGACTGATATGCGGTTACTTAACGGTGATTTTTGTTTCACATACATCTTGCCGCACTCTGATCGGCATCTTTTGGTTGAGGTGACAGTTTTCTCTAGTTGCCCACGCTCACGCAAAGATTTGGCGCCTGAACTTGATCGGTTACTGGCTGAACGAGGATGGTCACAAAACCCAGTAGTTAGGTCCGAATTCGCGCAGCTGCCCATGGGCTTGCCCGATGGCGAACCTTATGTGCCTGGTCAACCGTTGAATGCGGGTACCCGTGGCGGGGCCTTACGGGCTTCATCTGGCTACGGTTTTCAGCGTATTCAACGCTGGGCGAAACAGTGTGCGCGGCAATATGTTGCAACCAGTGAGCTGCTCGCTCCATCAGCCGGCCGTTGGTTACCGTTAATGGATAAGCTGTTTTTAGCGGTGATTAAAAAATACCCTCACTTAACGCCTGAGCTCTTTACAAAGCTTCTGGGTGGCACTCAACCTGAGCGTTTTATCCGTTTCATGGATGACAGAGCGACACTCCTAGACAGTTTGCAAGTCGTTGCATCCCTACCAAAAATGCCTTTTATACACACATTGGTTTCTTTGGTTTTTAGGCGATCATCATGAGAGATACACCCTCAAGTGCTCTTTCCTATTGGACCATTGAGCGAATGGTGTTCCCGGCGGTTTCACTGATCGCCATGGCGCTGCTCATTCTGACGCCTGAGTGGTTATCCCCAACTGTGCAACTGATTGGGTTGGCAGTGGTTGTGGTGGTGCTCGGTTTGCCTCATGGCGCACTCGATCCATGGATAGCAGAAACGATTGGTTTGAGTAAGACGCGTACACAAGCCGTTCTATTTAACCTGGGCTACGTGATCATTGCCGCTTTGGTGGTATTGCTGTGGGTTTGGTTTCCAGTGCCTAGTCTGTTGTTTTTTTTGATGATCAGCGCTTGGCATTTCTCTGGTGATTGGTCGAAGACGATGGTGAGGCCGCTACGTTGGTGCGCGGGTGCGGCATTGCTGCTCATGCCAATCGGATTTCACACGCAGACGGTCGCTGAGATTTTTACGCATTTGTCCGGTGAGGGTGGTGCCGCATTGGCTTACGCACTGGCCATACCTGAACAGTGGCTAATCATTCTGATGCTCGTTCTGAGCGGTATCGCCATGTGGCTGCGTCAATGGCAAACAGCTCTGGAATACGCGGTTCTGTTGGGATTGGCCTATACCGCACCACCGTTGATTTACTTTGCGCTCTATTTCAGTTTGTTGCACAGCCCACGCCACTTACTGGGGTTATTTCGACGCGCCGATCCAGACCACCACCTGCGGTTGATCCGCATGCTGTTGGTCTATACCGGTGCGACGCTATTGTTGGCACTGCCACTTTGGTGGCTGTGGTCGTCCTTGCCGATAGACTCGGTGATATTGCGGTTGGTGTTTATTGGATTGGCAGCCGTGACAGTACCGCACATGATGCTAATCACTGCTGCCACTTGGCGTGGGTCAAGAAGTCAATAAAAAATTCTCATGGCATCGCTGCCGCCAGCTTAGTGGCTAGTCTTAGCAAAGCCAAGTCACTGCCAGCGGGCCCCAGGAGTGAAATGCCATAGGGTTTACCATTCTCGGTTTTCATCGGAATACTGATTTGAGGTAGACCAGCAATTCCTGCCACACAAGTGATGCGCATGGTGCGCATGCGAGTGTCATCTACCGATTGTGCGTCAGCCGTTAGCAACGGAGCCGTGCTGGCTGAGGAGGGTACGACAGCCACACCATTGGCGCCAAGTAAAGCACGAACATGGGTTCGAATTGACGTTAATCTTGTTTGCGCATCAGCGGCTTGAGAAGGGGTAACGGTGGCGGCAAATGCAAATCGCTTGGCGATGGGTTCGGCTAGATTAGGCTGATGGTGTTCAATCCAGTGGCCGTGGGACAGCCAAGCCTCTCTCGCGCTCGCAATGTGATACGCCATGCGCCAGTCTTCGAGTGATTGTTCGGGCGCTAGCAAATCGATTTTATTGGCTGAACAGTCGAGCAGTCGTGTCAACGCCTTCTCAACTTCCACTAGACCGCCGTGCAATTCGGAATCGGCCAATTGCCAAAGGTCTTCAAAATGGTGAACATGATCAAACGTGTGCTGGGTAGCAGGCAACAAGACCTCACCCACGCGTTCAAAGACGTCGGCTTCGCTCGCGAACCAAGCCACTGTGTCAAATGAGGGTTGCAATGGGATTACACCAGCGACGGGCACGGCACCGTGTGTGGTTCTTAAGCCCCAGACACCACAGTAACTGGCTGGTACGCGCACCGAACCGCCTGTGTCAGTTCCCAAGGCAAAGTCTACGGTTCCTGCGGCAACGGCTGCCGCAGAACCGCTTGACGAGCCTCCGGGCACGCAATCGGGTGCTTTGCTATTAAGTGGGGTGCCGTAGTGCTGGTTATCACCATTTAGGCTATAAGTCATTTCGTCAGTGATCAGCTTGCCATACAAAGTGGCACCGCTGTCTAAAAGTGACTGCACGACAGGACTGGTGAGCGTAGGGGCATCGTGGGTGGCCAACCATGTGGGATTACCGAACCCGGTGACATCGCCCGCTACATCAAACACATCTTTGACCGCAAAACTCAATCCTTGGAGTCTGCCATGCGTTGATCCGTCGATGACAAATTTGCCATGGGGTACCCAAGCATGGGCAATATCGTCAAAGTCAAATTCGCGACCAGCTGAAATCATGAGGGGTATGCTCCGTATTGATCAGACCACATATTAACAAGCCGCGTTAAAGCGCCTCTTTGTCACCTCAAGCTTCGTGTTGTTAACGATTAGCGATTAACGATTAACCATTAAAACAGGCCAACTGCGTTGAACTGCCAAGACGAGCGTCAACAGGTCCAATGTCAGCGTAGCGAACGGCATACCCCTGACGCGAT
>JAWOGG010000164.1:0-10419 GCA_046497085.1 Orrella sp. | reverse complement strand
TAGGTCATTAGTCTTAGTCCAGATGTTTTGCGATATAGTGCTTTATTGAGAGATTGATGAGTTGGGTGTAGCTGTCTATCATACCTTTATCCTTCAAGAGCTCCATCTTCTCCCTCACTGGCTTTTCAAGGTAGGTAGTCACTCTCAAGTGTTTTTCCTCAAAACTTTTCTTGTTCCTCCGCTTTTTCAGTTTCTCCTTCAGATCCGGCTCTTTCTCTTTGTCCTTTGCTTTAGGTTTCTTCTTCGACTTAGAATTTTTTACCGTTACTTTTTTAGGCATCAAAAATCCCCCTTAGAATTTTAGTCCTTCAATTACTGTAGCTGCTGGATCATCTCTTCAATTACTCTTTCAAACTGACTTAGTGTTCTGGCTCTCCATGGCAGTTCTCTCATTGTTTCTTGATTGAATTGAGCATTGGGAATTGCTGTATCCACTCCGATGTAGTTCTCAAAGAAGAGATCCGGGTAAGTTCTTTTGAACTCTGCAAGCATTTTCTCAGTCAGACTTCTTCTTAGATCGACTTTGTTAGCCACAATCCCCAGAACTTCTAGCTTAGTTTCTGTCTCCAGCTGCAGTTCTTTGATTTCCAGCAGGAAACTGATCAGGTTCTTTAGGGAAAGCTGCTGTGCTTCTGCAATGATTAGCAATTCATCGCTGACAATGTAGCCAACCCTTGAAATTTCAGTCAGACTCGGTGGATGGTCCAATCGATTGCTGCGATAGGGCACTCACAAAGGCGTTATCCAACACCTGTAGTTTCGGGCTTGATGCACGGCTTCTTGCGCGGTCGCCAGCATACTTGTCAAGCCCTGTCATCATCCACGCACCTGCTAGTAGCGTTAGGTAATGTGACAAAGTCGTCGTATTGCCAGCGTCTTGCAGCTGACCGATCATTTTTTGGAAGGAAAGTATCTGGCCGGAATATTGGCAACCGAGCATAAATAGTCGCCTTAACAAAGCTGGTTTGTCGATACGCGTGATTTGCAACACATCACGACTTAACGTGGGCTCAAGCACGGCATCTAGTATGTAATTTCGCCAGCGTTGCTCGTCATTAATCAAAGCAGAAGCCCCTGGGTAACCCCCAAACAAGATGTATTGTTCGACACGCCAGCCGAAGGCAGCTTGCATTTCAGCATACGACCAGTGAGGCAGACGTATTAATTCAAACCGTCCCGCCAGGCTATCGCCTGTGCCAGCCTGCATCAGAAATTGAGAGGACCCCAGTAAGACGACATGTAAAGGGTGTTCGGCACGGGTGTTAAACGAGTCCTCGTCCCACAACATCTTGACTGCCTCAGACCAACGCGGGATTTTATGAATCTCATCGAGGACCAACAAAGCGGGAGTATTTTGTTGCAGGCGGCGAGCAATCTCCCACTGTTGCACGATCCAGTTGGCATCGGGTAAACCGGGTGAATCAGCAGACGCGTAGTGACTGTGTCCGCCAAAGTTGGTAGCAGCTGCCCTAGCAAGCGTTGTTTTACCGACTTGCCTTGGACCAGACAGGACCTGCATAAAGCGTCTGGGCTCTCTTAGTCTTTGATTTAAAACAGTTAACTGGGGGCGTTGAAACATGATCTACGATTTACTCAATATGGTAACTAATTTTACTCAATATATTGAGTAAATTGTAAAATCACAGGAAGTTGATCAAGCATTGACTGGTAACTTGGGGTTTCAGGTTGTTTTTTGTCGCCTCTACGCTTTCTTTCAGCCAAAGGGATGTATTTAAAAGACAAAGAACGAGCTCCGGTAGTTGCACCTGTACACAGCAATCTTTAGCGACTGCAAGCTTGTGCAAGCTAAGTTCTTTAGTCGGTGCTACGGAGATGCCGGGGTCGGTTGTCGACCCCTAGTCCAACCCACCAATTCCTAAGGAAATCCATGAAATCTTCCCTGATATCGCTCACATGGTTGTGCGCAACTCTACTGTCTGGCGCCGCATTGGCTGACAATAGCAGCTCAATGCTAGGCACTTGGACTGGTGTGTCCAATGTAGCAGTCATAGGCAATGCGCCAAAGCACCACGAGCCAGGCGATGGTTCGGATGTGAAGTTTGTACAAACTGATTTCATCCTTGTGATCGAAGCCGAAGAAGGACGTAACTTCTCAGGGCACTGGAAGTCTGATTCACACGAGGAAACGATTGCTGGGGCATTAATGACAGATAAGAAGAGCGGTGTCATTGTCGACGCAGATGGATCGGCGACGTTCAAGCGTATCAGTGCCAACGTGCTTGATTTGTGTTGATTACATGTCCCAAGCGCGAACAATAAAAGCAGTGTGGCTGCTTGTCTTGAATATAGACGCCAGTGATTTAGAAGCGACTTAGTGTAGGTTAGTTATCACTGCGCCCGTCATCCGTACGGGGGTTTTTTCAAGCCAGTGTCTCATGCATTGAGACACTGGCTTGATTTGCATGTTGATAGCTTCCTGAAGGTATCTAACATGAAGTAGTTTTGAATTGATATAACAATTAGGCCTTGCCAAGAGGAGGGGGTACCCAGTTTGATAGAGGTGCGAACTTTTATCGACTAGCGCCTAGCGCAATGGAGTAACCCCATGAGTTGTGTTCAATAAAACGTGATTCAACACAAGGTCGGCCTTTTGAATCTGGCCGTCGAACTTGGAAACGTATCCCGCGCCTGCAAGGTGATGGGATTTTCCAGAGACACCTTTTATGGCTCAGCTGAATAAAATTCGCGCTTCACAATTGAGATGCTTGTATTTGGTTTCATCGCCACACAGTACCTCAAGGTTAGTATTGCACTGCGTTTTTGAACACAACGGGTATTTATTTCTAGTGATTCCCGAGTTGTGTAAGTCGATCGGTAGGCACACCTAGGACGGTTGCCGAATGGCTACTAAAGATAGTGCTTGCCAAAAAATCAAGGCGCCCTTGTTTAGTGGCTACAGAGCTGTGCATTGGTACAGAGGCAAGCGCCCATTCGTTAGCCAATGCGACGCCGAGCTCGCAACCAAATTCCTCTAATACACTTGCCATGACATCAGCTTCATTGATCAAAACTGTTACCCAGTCTATGTTCCAAGAAAACGCTTTGCCAGCAATGCGATCGTGATTTTTGGAGACCAATGAAAAGTCCGACGCCAAAATAACGCGCTCAATACGCTCGATCCATTTGTCGGGCACAGCGTGGGTATGTAAGAGTGGTCGCAATGCGTCAACTGACAGCTGCTCAATTTCAGCGCCATAACGGTTGATCCGTCCTGGATGTTGATAATCGTGCGCGATAGCGATAAGAATCAATGCAGTCTGCCACTGCGCGTCGATCAGTTTTGAGTGTTCGCTCTCTATGGCAGCTTGAAGGGTAACGGTCGTCAACACGTCAGCAAAATGAAGTCTGTTGTGATAGTGGGGTTCCGCGTACAAAGAGTTGCTGGCGCTATCGGCTTCGATTTCATAGGCAACTTCCCGAGCGGCGGCCAAAAGTTTCGCACTGATGTCTGTTTGTGCATTGCCATTAAGATCCAAAAAATCAGCGCAGGCATCGACGACAAATGGAAGTCCCACCCATTGGGTGGTCCAAGACTCGCGAAGAAATCTGAGTGACTTATCTAGGCACCCTCTCCAATCACCTGAACGATTGTCTAAAAACGAATGCGTTGTTTGCATTATTGAACTTTCTTTTTCGGATCGATTGCTGTGATATGCCATTGAACCTAGCGACAAGCAGGCATTGGGAGAAGGGCTTCGGTGGAGCGACGACACTCAATTAAACAAAAAGGTGCGCCGCGTGACTTGGCATTACTTCAATGACTGATCGCTTTCAATGGATTCTAGTCCTAATAATTCAAACACCTCAACAGTGGATTTACGGCCTTTGACAGTCACCTCATCTAACGCACGTAGTTTTAACTTCTCGCCAGCCTCTCTCACCACTGTTTTACTCACACAGATACGTGTGCCAAGCTCTTTGTTGATGCCTTCCAAACGTGCGGCGACGTTGACGCCATCACCCATGACCGTATAAGACATGCGCTCATTGGATCCAATATTGCCAACCAGAACGACGTCTGAGTGAATGCCGATTCGCACCTTCAACGGGGGGAGCCCTTCGGCTTCCCATTCTTTATTAACGACATCCATTTCTTCTTGGATTTTTAATGCAGCCGCGCAAGCCCTGTAGGCGTGGTCTTCGAGCGTGTTGGGTGCCCCCCAAAAGGCCATGACGCCATCACCAATGAACTTATCAACCGTTCCCATTTCTTGGTTGATGTTGTGGGTTGCAATCTGCAGGTATTTGGAAACGCGTAGTAAGAGCTGTTGCGAGGGGCTGTTTTCACTCAAGGTAGAGAAGGACTCTAAATCACAAAACATGATGGTAAGAAAGCGACTGCGCCCACCGAGCTCGAGTTTCTGCCCTGATTTGAGCAGTCCACGCACAAGTTCAACAGGAACAAAAGCGGAGAAAGCGCTGATTGCCTTGCGCATGCGATCAATCGAAGACGTCAATTGGTCTATTTCAGAAAAGAAAGAGTGCGGTAGCGGACTATCATCGCGTATCTTGAGTTGTTCTATGTCGTCCACTTCTCGTGCCAACTGTTCAAGCGGTCGGGCAATGCGTACAGACATTGCATAAATCACAAGTAACTGTGCAATGAGTGCCAACACACCGACCAGAGCAATTAAACGACTTGAGTTGGTGATATCTGTCAGAAAATCTTGTGCGGGGGCGATGCTTAGAATGCGCCAATCCACCGGCACTTTAAGATCAACCTTACTGAGACTGGCCATGTAATTGGTGTGTCCATCAGCGCTATCGAAGCGAAAGGTGCCAAGAAATTTGCTCGATGGTAATGAAAGTAACGCCCGTTTGGGAAGGTTGCTCGCCAAATCACTTACGTGGCTAATGTTCTCAGCGGTTTCAACGTTTTGAATTTCGGCGTCCGAGGAAGCGATTACCCTTTGTTGCGCATCCAGAACCACGGTAATGGCGTTGGGACTGATTTTGTGCTCGTTTAGAAAACTTTGGGTAGAGGCCAACGATATGTCTATAGCGGCGACAGCCACCACCTGCTCGTTGAGCATAACGGGTGATGCAAAAGTCAGTTCGATTTCGCCAGTCGAAGCCGATTTGATTGGTCCGTAGACGATGGATTCTTTCTGAGCAGCAGCCGATTGGTACCAAGGTCGCACACGCGGATCATAGGTTGAGTTGACCCGATGAGTTTCGATCACCTGGTCGCGAACCCCTGTAAAGACAAGTTGGTCATGTAGAACTTGCTCGTCATCTCGCTCGAGAAGCCAAAAGGCATTAGTTGTCTGTGGTGGGGCAGCCTTACCAAAAAACTGAGCTTTTTCTGAAGCAGGGGCGGCCATCGCGATTGAGCCATCCGCGAACCCAACGTATGCCGTATTGATGATGGATGAGTGCTCTGTGTGCGTCTGTAGAAACCCCCAAGAAGATTCTTTTCTAAAAAAACCGGGATCTTTTGCGGCTAGCATTGCGGCACTTCGAGTCAAAGAGACCACGGGATCGATGGTTTGAGCAAGCTCTCTGACGATTTGGTTGTTAAAACGGTTCACCATGTCTTCAGATGTTGTGGTCACCGCGCGCGAAGTGGCTGTGTAATCTAAGACAACGATGATGGCTAGAAACGGGAGTGCTAAAGTCGTGAACAGCACGACCATGCTTGGCCTTAATCGAAACCGCCTACTCAATTGGTTCAGTCGCATTTGCGCATCCCTAGGCGATCACTAGCGGTTTTATGAGTGGTTTTATGAGTGGTTGTATGTTTGGTACCGAAATGCCACTGTCTTGCTGCCTGACCACATCTACCACCGATGCGCATGAAGTGAAGCCCTCATACAGCCCATAGATTACCCCAAATGGCTTTTAAAACATGCCGTTGCGGTATGCCCCAAGGCTCATCGCACGGTACGCTTCACTATTATTCATTTCGAGCTCTTTTTCTTCAGGCGTCATGCTCGCCCACCGCTGCTCTTCTGCAGCCTTTGCCGCTTCATTGGACTTCTGCCAGTCTCTGAACATGTCTCGCATGCGCCGGCGCTGAGGATCCATCTGACCCATGACTTCATTCATTTGGCGCAGTCTCAGGACAAGCGTCTTCATGAACTTGATGGCTTGTTCTGGATTCTCCTGAATGGAAGCCATGAAGTCATCGTAAGAGGTGACCGTGCACTCTGTTGCGGTCACCGCCTTGATGGTGGCCGAGCGGGGACCAGGTTCAAGCAAGCTCATTTCTCCAAAGACGTCACCCTCATTTAGGGTGGCAATCGTTTTGGCTTTTTTGTCTTCGCCCACAATGACTTCAACAGAACCTGCTGTGATGAGAAACGCACTGTTGCCTTCTTCACCTTCCCTCAGAATGACATCGCCCGCTTTGAATATGACTGTCTGCATTCTTTCCCCTTTAAGAATCATATGGTTGAGCTGCTTGCAGAACCGGAATTGGTAACACCGATACCCATTTCGTATTCATGAACGGAGTTTCTTCACAAGTTCCACAGCCCTTTGGACGCTGTTCTCAGATGGGTGCCGCTGAAAAATTGGTTCATCGGAAGTAACACGAACGTCATGCTGCTCATTAGGCAGCAACAAATTTATTATTGTTTGACCAAGACACCACATGCGGCCACGGTGTGTTTGTCCGTGAAACTTATCGGGTGTACGTAGCACGTTTCCATGCGATCCGGCCCGAGCATCTCGAAATCATAAGTTCCATCGTAGTCAGCCATGACGCCGGTTTTCATGTTTGCCCGAAAAGCACCCACAAGAGGTTCCTCGTGTTTTATCGACTGCACAGTACCTGCAAAATTTTGACCCTCAGCCTTTTCAATAATGAGGGTGAAGTCTGCTTTGATGAAACTGGCTCCACTATCGTGCTCGGTGGCGAAATGGTCACTTTCGCCGCCCACCACGGTGACGTTGGATACACCTTTCCAAGTGCCGACAATATCTTCGGGACTTGCTTGTGCAATGGAACACCCAAGCACAAAGCAGCTGGAGATTAAAAACTTATTTGTTATAAACATCGAATAATCCTCTGGTTTTACTAGTGATTCAGAATTGAAGTAGGTGGTCCGCAAACTTAAAATTTGTAGCCTAACCCCACCAAAATGTTGTAAGCGCTTGCAGTGGGATCGGCGGTCGTCTTACCGCCTACCCCGTCGGTGTAGGTTGCATGTAAATCAGCTCTCGAATAGGCTTGATAGTTGGCTTCCACAAAACCGTAAAGACCATTGAAAGTGCCTGCTGAAATCATCTGCTTGTATCCCAATCCAATCAAATAACCATCAACACGGGTTTTATTTGAAGGCGCTGAGCAACAGTTGTTCTGTGCGTACTGAAGCTGTTGACTTGAGTAGCCCAATTTAAGATAGGCCAGTTTGGTATCGTCGATAGCGTAGCCAGGTGACAAGAACACATTAAGGCGATCTGATATCGTCAAGTGATAATCAAAGACGGGCGCGTTAACTAGGTTTGAGTCCGAAATCCCAACAACATTTGTGTCTTGTGAAAGCACTGAGTAATCGACACCCACACCGAGCGTCAATCGATCAGGCATATCAATGGTGTAACCAAAACCGATGACCATTGGGATGCTGTCTGAACTGAACGAGGGGTTTGAACTTTCACTGGGTGTACCGCCATTGTCTGTGCCCACCATTCCAAAAGATTCAACGCTATTGTGCTCATAGCCTGCTGAGATTTGTCCATAGAACCCAGTGAATGCAGATTGCGCGACAGCTGAGTGGGCGGCTGTGCCCAGCGCCATGGCAGTGAACACAGCGAGTGGTATGACAGCGTTCATGAGGCATTCCAATCAAAAGTGCCGCCGGTTTGCGACGGTATCGTCTACGCGCATCAATAGGGATTTGAGATGGCTCTCAAATTGCCCCCAAATGGCTTTTAAAACATGCCGTAGCGGTATGCCCCAAGCTTATCTAATTCGAGTTCTTGTTCTTCAGGAGTCATGCTCGCCCATCGTTGTTCTTCTGCCGCCTTTGCCGCTTCATTGGACTTTTGCCAGTCCCTGAACATGTCTCGCATGCGACGACGCTGAGGATCCATCTGGCCCATGACTTCATTCATTTGGCGCAGTCTCAGGACTAGCGTTTTCATGAACTTGATGGCTTGTTCTGGATCTTCTTGAATGGAAGCCATGAAGTCGTCATAAGAAGTCACCACGCATTCTGTTGCGGTCACTGCCTTGATGGTGGCCGAGCGGGGACCAGGTTCAAGCAAGCTCATTTCACCAAACACGTCACCCTCAGTAAGGGTGGCAATCGATTTGGCTTTTTTGTCTTCGCCAACAATGACTTCAACAGAACCCGTTGTGATGAGAAACGCACTGTTGCCTTCTTCTCCTTCCCTGAGAATCGCTTCGCCAGCTTTAAAATGTACTTTTTGCATATTCTGTCCTGTGTGCGCGTGAGGTTTATGGCTAAACAAGAACCGATTTGGTTCGGCGCGGTAGTTGATTTTTTTGTTAAAGCGACTCAATTTTGAATGGGTGTATCTGCTCGATTCGCCCCAAACACACTGCATTAGACTCAGTAGACTTAATTAGCGCAACCGCCGCATTGCAAGCTTTTGCAAGGAAACTGCCATTTCGTTTGATAGTTTCATATTTAGCGCTTTGATATTGCTCTTTGGAGTGGCGAACCAAAAAAAATTTAAGGAACCTTTTGCGATATTCGCGTTGGAGCATGCCTATGCTCTTGAGGGTCAGTATGTTGATATTAGGTGCAACGACGCTGAGTGCCTGTACGACCCCTATCAAAGAAGATAGTGACCCGCCCGACGGTAGGGAATACGTACGTTGGCTTCCGCAGCAGTTCAAAGCCCCACTGCCAACAGCTCTTGAAAAGCCGACGCAGAACTGGTGGACCGAGTTCGAAAGCGATGAGCTTAACGGACTGGTAGAGCTTGCTCTGAATAACAACTACGACTTGCGAGTTGCGATCGCTAGAGTTGCGCAGAGTCGCGCTCAATCAACAATTGTCCGAGCTTCGCAGTTTCCCACCGTTGACTTCTCCGGTGGTTACAGTGATCAAGCCCCAAGTAGCGGTATTGGCTATGCTCCAGATACCGACTCTTGGAGTTCACAGCCATTATGGCAAGCAGGCCTTCTGGTGAGTTACGAGGTCGATTTGTGGGGCAAGCAGGGCTTCGATACCCAAGCTGCTTATGCTCAAGCAGTCGCCAGTGAATTTGATAGAGAAGTAGTCGCACTGAGTCTAACAAGTGAAGTGGTGAAATCTTATTTTGAGGTTTTGGCATTAAGTGAACGGGTTGACGTCGGTGAGCGCAATCTAGCGGCAATACGCAAAATAAGTCGCGGCTTAGAGCGACGGTTGGACTTAGGCGATGCCACGCTGATAGACGTATCGCAGCAAATGATTTTGCAAAAAAATACAGAAGCTCAGGTTTTTGACCTGCAGCTGTTGCGAGAAAGAGCTTTAAACCGGCTGGCGTTACTAGTGGGATTGCCATCAATTTCCTTAACCGTCGAGGCGCGCTCGGTCGAGAATGTTGACGCTCTTGTTGTTGCGCCAGGACTTCCTTCAGATTTGTTATGTCGGCGCCCCGACATTCGACGCGCTGAGGCAACTCTAATGGCGGCTCAAGCCGATCTATATGCCGCAAGAGCAAATCTAATGCCATCGTTTGCCCTTTCTGCACAGGGTGGTTTTGGTAGTTTTGTGTTGTCCACGATTACAGCCCCCCAAAGTCTGTTTTACAACTTATCCGCTAATTTGATCCAAACCGTCTTTGATGCCGGAAGAAAAGACGCTGAAATCAGCGTGGCATCGGCAAGGAATTTCGAGTTATTAGACGCTTATGCCAACACGGTTCTGTCTGCGATGCGTGACGTTGAAGATGCTTTAGCAGGTGTTGCATTAACTGCTCGACGATATCAATCTTTAGACGAATCAAGAACGCTAGCCCAAAAGTTAGCCGAAATGAGTGCAACAGTAGTGGAACGTGGTGGCATGGACTTTGTACAGCTATTTCAGATTCAAGGCACTGTACTTAACGCCGAAGATGCTGCAGTGACGGCACGTTATAACCAGCTTGCCGCATCCGTTGATTTAATTAAAGCCATCGGAGGAGGATTGGTAAGTACCGATGGTCCTTGTTTTGATGGAAACCAATTACCTGCACCTGCGCCTCAATGGTCAGAGACAAGTTCGTTGGTCCAGACAAACAACGAGAAGGTCGAATAATCATGACATCACTAGTGTCCCAACGTTTGGAACAGGTCTTGTTGAACAGGAAGATTTCCTGGCTCGGTCGGTTCAACGGGTCGTCCGAGTAGAGTTTCAATAGAGGTGGTCGCAAACATGTTCAGGTCCAGTACGCGGAGAATTTCGTAAAGCGAATGTTTCAGATTCAGGCGCTTCTTCATAATGGCAATCGAGACGT
>JAWOGG010000155.1:0-11612 GCA_046497085.1 Orrella sp. | reverse complement strand
CCGGACCGAACTCGATTGAAGTGAAACTTCAATCGGGGTCGGAATCGATTGAATTTGGCCAGGCAATCATCGCCGCCGGTAGTCAATCGGTGAAGTTGCCGTTTATGCCGGATGACCCGCGGGTGGTGGATTCGACAGGTGCGCTGCTCTTAGAGAAGATCCCTAAGCCGATGTTGATTGTGGGTGGCGGGATTATCGGCTTAGAAATGGGTACGGTTTACTCAGCGTTGGGTGCAAGGCTAGACGTGGTCGAGATGCTCGATGGTTTGATGCTTGGTGCCGATCGTGATTTGGTTAAGGTGTGGCTCAAGAAAAACGAACACCGTTTTGACAACATGATGCTTAAAACAAAAACCGTCAGCGCCGAGGCCAAGAAAGACGGCATTCACGTGTCATTTGAAGGTGAGGGCGCCCCCGATAAGCCTCAGGTCTACGATTTGGTCTTACAAGCTGTTGGACGCGCACCGAATGGTAAGCGTATTGCGGCTGACAAAGCCGGTGTGGCGGTGACTGATCGCGGCTTTATCGAGGTCGATAACCAGATGCGCACCAACGTGCCACATATATTTGCCATCGGTGACATTGTGGGCCAACCGATGTTGGCGCATAAAGCCGTGCATGAAGGTCATGTGGCTGCTGAGGCGGCTTTTGGTGAAAAGAGCTTTTTTGATGCTCGAGTGATTCCGTCGGTGGCCTACACCGATCCTGAAATCGCATGGGTTGGTATGACCGAGGAAGAAGCCAAGAAGGAAGGGCTTAAGATCAAAAAAGGCATGCTGCCTTGGCAAGCGCTAGGTCGGGCGATTGCCAATGGCCGTGATGAAGGTTTCACTAAGCTCTTATTTGATGAGAGTACGGGCCGCATCGTGGGTGGTGGCATTGTCGGCACCAATGCGGGTGATCTCATTAGCGAGGTGGCGTTGGCCATCGAGATGGGCGCTGATTCGGTTGATATCGGCAAGACGATTCACCCACATCCCACGCTTGGCGAGTCGGTTGGATTGGCTGCTGAAGCGGCTGATGGGCATTGCACAGACTTACCGCCGGTTAAGAAGAAGTAAAGGTAGTAAGGCGTTGATTAGGGCTTTGCAGCATTGGCCGATTTGTTCGGGCAATGCTGTTTGTTTTTGGGGGTCTGAGAAGTCAGCCAAGTTGTCAGTCAAGTAGCCTTGTGACTTTAGGTTGTAACGCAAATGCCCATCTTCATAACTCGAGATCTCGCAAGTTGACGTCATCCCTATGGGCTCGATATCGATTCGATCTGATGACGCATCAAAAGCGCTAAGATGTTGGAATTAGTGCTGTGCAAAGATGACGGCTTGGAATCAGACAAATAGTTGAGGGACAACATGAAAACACCGATGATTGTGGGATGGGGTCACACCCAGTTTGGTAAGCACGATGCTGTCGATATTGAGCAACTGATTGCCGAATCGGCCAACGCGGCGATTGAGTCAGCGGGAATAGATCCGCAAGACATTGACGGTATTTTTGTGGGGACCTTTAACGGTGGTTTTGTGCAGCAGGACTTTGCTGGTGCCATGGTTGGGGTTGCGATTCCGGCATTGCGTCATGTGCCAGCAGTGCGTCTAGAGAATGCCTGCGCCACGGGCTCAGCCGCCATTTGGACGGCTTTGGACGCCGTGGCCGCAGGACGCATGAAGAATGTGTTGGTGGTGGGCTACGAGAAAATGAATACTTTGCCGAACGCGCAGATCGGCGAGATTCTGTTGAAGTGTTCGTACGTGAAAGAAGAGGCCGGCATTCCTGGTGGCTTTGCTGGGGTGTTTGGTGAAATTGCCAAAGCTTACTTCGATCAATTCGGTGACCAATCGGATGCGCTGGCAACCATTGCCGCCAAGAATCACCACAACGGCATAGACAATCCCTTTGCTCATTTACGACGTGACTTGGGATTCGAGTTTTGTCGTCAAGAGTCAGACAAGAACCCCGTTGTGGCTGGACCACTTAAGCGCTCGGACTGTTCGTTGGTGTCTGACGGGGCAGCGGCCATGGTGATTTCGACCGAACGCTCCTCTGAGGCTAAAGTGCCGGCGGTTCAATGGCTGGCACGTGCCCATGTGAACGAATGGTTACCGCTAAGCCGTCGCGATCCGACACGCTTTGAGGGGGCTGCAATGGCTTGGCAAAAGGGTCTGTCTGAGTCGGGCTTGGGTTTGAATGATTTGAGTTTTGTGGAAACACACGACTGTTTCACTATCGCGGAACTGTTGGAATACGAAGCAATGGGTCTGGCCCCGCATGGTCAGGGGGCCCAGGTCGCCTTGGATGGCGTGACCGCTGCTGATGGCAAATTGCCTGTTAACCGTTCGGGTGGTTTGAAGTCCAAGGGCCATCCGATTGGTGCCACGGGTGTCTCTATGCATGTGATGGCTGCCATGCAGTTGACCGGACAAGCCGGTGACATGCAGTTGCCTAAAGCCGAACGCGGTGCGGTGTTCAACATGGGTGGCGCGTCGGTGGCTAATTATTTGAGTCTTCTACAGGCGGTCTAAGATGCACGCGGCCCAAGTGATGAACCTGAGCCAACTCTTGGCTCAGACCGCTCGTTTACATCCCGATTTACCAGGATTGATTCACCGCGACCACGTTTGGTCATGGAAAGAAATCAATGCCCGTGTGGATGCCATGTGTGTGGCCTTGTCCGAGCTTGGAGTACAGCCCGGTGATCGGATCCTGACTCAAACGCGTAATTGCTTGCAAACATTTGAGCTCGGATGGGTGGCGTTTCGCATGGGTTGTGTGTGGGTGCCAACTAACTTTCGGTTAACGCCGGATGAAGTGGCTTACCTAGGGCAAAGTAGTGGCGCCACGGTCATGGTCTACGAAGACATCTTTGCAGAGCATGTTGACGCTGTTCGTGCTGCAAGCCCGCACTTGACCCATGTGGTTTCTATTGGTGAGCCCAGATCCGGTGAGCATGTTTACGAAATCATGGTTAGCGATCGCTTGGGTCAGGCGTTCGATGAAGTGACAGTGACCGAGAACGATCCGGCCTGGTTTTTTTACACTTCAGGCACGACCGGCAAACCCAAGGCGGGGATTTTGACGCACGGCCAGTTGGCCTTTGTGGTGGCCAATCACTTGGCTGATTTGATTCCAGGCACTTGTGAGACGGATTGTTCGATTGTGGTAGCGCCTTTGTCTCATGGGGCTGGCATACATGCGCTATTGAATGTCGCGCGCGGTGCCGCTTCAGTGTTGATGCCGGGTGACAAGTTAGAACCGGCTGTGTTTGGGGGTTGGTTGAGCGCTATCGCGTCAGCAATGTTTTTACAGTTCCGACGATTGTTAAGGTGTTGGTAGAAGATCCCTCGGTTGATGAGTTTGATCACAGCAGTCTGAAATACATGATTTACGCCGGTGCGCCGATGTACCGGGCAGATCAAAAACTCGCCTTACAAAAGCTTGGACCGGTGTTAGTACAGTATTTTGGTTTGGGTGAGGTGACCGGTTGCATTACGGTGTTGCCAGCGCACATGCATTCAGCCGATGATGAGGATCCAAATGCTCATATTGGATCGTGTGGTCGCCCGCGCACAGGCATGGAAGTGGCGATCTTGGACAAAGACCTGCAAAAGCTCGCTCCCAACGAGGTGGGTGAAATTTGTGTGCGTGGTCCTGCCGTTTTTATGGGTTATCACGGTAATACCGCCGCCACAGAGAATGCGCTGAGGGGTGGATGGTTTCACACCGGCGATTTGGGCCGTCTAGATGAGCGTGGTTTGCTCTATATCACCGGGCGCGAGTCAGATATGTATATCTCGGGTGGCTCTAATGTTTACCCGCGAGAAGTTGAAGAGGTGCTCTTGACGCATCCCAGCGTACTTGAAGTGGCGGTGCTTGGTGTGCCTGATCCCAAATGGGGTGAAGTGGGGGTGGCGGTGGTCGTTTGCCGTCCTGAGACACAAACACCATCGGCTGAGGATCTTTTGGCTCATTTAGATGGCCGTTGTGCCAAGTACCGTTGGCCCAGGGCTTTTTTCTTTTGGGAGTCGTTGCCTAAGTCGGGGTATGGCAAGATCACTAAAAAAGACGTCCGCCAACAGCTCATAGAGCGCGGCGAAATAACCGCGTAACTGCTACTCATGACCACGAAAGCTGGCATGGCATTGGAACGTGGTCGGCCTTAACGGATAAACTATGAGGGTTTTTGGTTTTCCGTTACTCGATTTCCAATCTTTTTTGTTATTTCCACCTTTTGCTCGGTAGCCGCTTCGTGTCTGAAACTCCCATTACCCAAACTCTCCTTGGCCCTTCAGCGCTGTCGGCCTTTCGCGCGCAACGTCTGCTCGATCAGTTTGCCCAATCTTCGCTGCCTGTCGCAGCGGTGCAAGCCCGTTATGAGCATTACGTTTGGCTAGAAAAGTCGCTCTCAGATCAAAGCAACAAACAACTGTTGTCACTGCTTGATTATGGCGTGGCACCGGAGGCCTTTTCTGATGAGGGGCTGGTTTTAAGGGTGCTGCCGCGCTTAGGGACGGTGTCAGCATGGGCGAGCAAAGCCACTGATATTGCGCATAACTGTGGGTTTGATGCCGTGCGTCGGATTGAGCGTGGTGTGAGATACGTGCTGACCTTGGCCAAAGGTGAGGACGACACGGTGTCGAAATCGCAGTTGGCTCAAATCGCCGGTCTTTTACACGACCGCATGACTGAAACCGTGGTTGACGATGAATTTGACGTGAGCGAATTGTTCGCCTTGCGCGCTGCCAAGCCTTTGCAAACCGTGCCGGTATTGGCTCAGGGGCAAACTGCCCTTGAGAAGGCGAATGAGTCGTGGGGTTTGGCTTTGTCTGCAGACGAAATCGAGTATCTCGTTGATGCCTTCAACGGTTTGAAGCGCGATCCCTCAGACGTTGAGTTAATGATGTTTGCGCAGGCCAATAGTGAGCACTGCCGTCATAAGATTTTTAATGCACAGTGGGTGATCGACGGCATAGCACAATCGAACACATTGTTTGACATGATCCGTCAAACCCACGCCAAACAGCCTCACGGCACCGTGGTGGCTTATTCAGATAATTCGGCCATCATGCAGGGTGGGCCCGTGGTGCGCTTTGAGCCTATGGATTCAAATGTGTATGGCCGTCGTGAGACAGTCGCACATACCTTAATGAAGGTGGAAACACACAATCACCCGACGGCGATTGCGCCATTTGAAGGCGCAGCCACGGGCGCGGGCGGTGAGATTCGTGATGAGGGCGCCACTGGTCGTGGCTCTAAACCCAAGGCTGGATTGACGGGCTTTACTGTATCGCACCTGCGATTTGACGATGCCATGGCTCCTTGGGAAGCCGATCACCATGGCGCGCCTGATCGCATTGCTTCACCACTTTCCATCATGATTGAAGGGCCACTCGGTGGTGCGGCTTTTAATAACGAGTTTGGACGGCCCAACTTATTGGGTTACTTCCGAAGCTTTGAACAAAGCGCGGGAGGTTTGCGTTGGGGTTATCACAAACCCATCATGATCGCTGGTGGTTTGGGCAGTATTGACGATGGTCTGACGCACAAAGACCCACTCCCACCGGGTTGCCTGTTGATTCAATTGGGCGGCCCAGGGTTACGCATAGGGATGGGTGGTGGTGCGGCCTCAAGCATGGGTGTGGGTACCAATCAAGCTGATTTGGATTTTGATTCGGTACAGCGCGCCAACCCTGAAATGGAACGGCGTGCGCAAGAGGTGATTGACCGCTGTTGGCAGTTGGGTCAAAACAATCCTATTTTGGCGATCCATGATGTGGGCGCCGGCGGGTTATCCAATGCGTTTCCTGAGTTGGTTAATGACGCTGGGCGCGGCGCGACATTTGATTTGACGCAAGTACCGGTTGAAGAGAGTGGATTGTCGCCGGCGGAAATCTGGACCAATGAGAGCCAAGAACGCTATGTGTTGGCAATCCTGCCAGCCGATTTGCCACGCTTTACCGCTTTGGCCGAGCGTGAACGGTGTCCGTTTGCAGTGGTTGGAGAAGCCACCGAAGCTCGACAGTTGAGGGTTCTGCAAGCAGATCAACCCACGCCTGTTGATGTGCCCATGGATGTGATTCTAGGCAAACCACCGCGCATGACCCGCGATGTCAGTCGCTTGGCTGGCGTCAGTGAACCCATGGACTTGACTGTGATCACGCTAGATGATGCGGTGGATCGGGTCTTGCGGCATCCCACGGTAGCCAATAAAACCTTTTTAATCACGATTGGCGATCGCACGGTTGGTGGTTTATCGAGCCGCGATCAAATGGTTGGACCATGGCAGATCCCTGTGGCTGATTGTGCGGTCACTTTAAGTGACCATGACGGCGACCGCGGTGAGGCGATGGCCATGGGTGAACGCACGCCTTTGGCGATGTTTGATGGCCCGGCTTCGGCTCGTATGGCAGTGGCAGAGGCGCTGACTAATTTGGTGGCGGCTGATGTGGCTACGGTTGAAGACATTAAGTTGTCGGCTAATTGGATGGCAGCTTGTGGTGCCCCAGGACAAGACGCTGCGCTTTACGACACCGTCAGTGCCGTTAGTGAGTTTTGTCAGACGGTTGGTCTATCGATTCCTGTGGGTAAAGACTCTCTGTCGATGCGCACGCGCTGGAAGCCTGCCGATAGTGACGAGCCAAACCGCGAAGTGATTGCGCCAGTGTCTTTGATTGTGACGGCATTTGCGCCAGTAGCTGACGTTAAAAAGACGCTTACTCCCGCGTTGCGCACAGATCTCGGTCCCACGACCTTGATATTTATTGATTTGGGCCAAGGGCATCAGCGCATGGGTGGGTCAATTTTGGCGCAGGTTGCGGGTCAGATCGGTGAATCCGTGCCTGATGTGCCCGACGGCGAACTGCTGCGAACGTTTTTTGTGACGATGCGCGCGCTTGCTGAGTCTGGCATTGTTTTGGCGTATCACGACGTCTCTGATGGGGGCTTGTTTACAACGCTTTGCGAAATGGCTTTCGCAGGTCATTGCGGGATCTCAGTCAACGTTGATTTGCTGACGATTGATCCCAACGTGGCCGATGTGGGTGCTTACAACATCCGACCATCTCAGATGTCGGTGCAGCGCGATGAACAAACGCTCAAAGCACTGTTTTGTGAGGAGGCTGGTGCGGTTATTCAAGTGCCATCAGCTGAGCGCGATGCGGTGATGCAGGTGCTGCGTGGCGCTGGCCTTTCAAAAGATGCTCACGTGGTTGGTATGCCAAATACCACCGATGAAATTGAAATCTATCGCGATGCCAAACGTGTCTGGGGTCGCACCCGTCAGGCACTCGGCAAGGCGTGGTCTGAAGTCAGCATGCGCGTTGCCAGCCGGCGTGATAATCCTCTTTGTGCCCAAGCCGAATGGGCTATGTGGGACGATGCCACCGACCCTGGTATGTCACCCAAAGTGACCTTTGACCCACAACAAGATGTTGCAGCGCCTTTTATCAACAAAGGCGCACGACCCAAAGTGGCGATTTTGCGAGAGCAGGGCTGTAACAGCCAAGTCGAAATGGCCTGGGCTTTTGATCGGGCAGGGTTTGACGCGCACGATGTACACATGAGCGACTTGCAAAGGGGTCGATCTGACCTGTCTGATTTCAAGGGCTTGGTGGCGGTAGGCGGCTTTAGTTATGGGGACGTGCTTGGTGCAGGTGAGGGTTGGGCACGCAGCATTTTGTTTAATGAATCACTGGCGTCGATGTTTGCGCAGTACTTTGCGCGCCCAGATACGTTTGGCTTAGGGGTATGTAATGGTTGCCAGATGTTGGCGGCTTTGGCTCCGATGATTCCCGGTGCTGAACATTGGCCACGATTTACTCGCAACCAGTCCGAGAAATACGAAGCGCGTCTTTCGATGGTGGAGATTTTGTCATCCCCGTCAATTTTTCTGACAGACATGGCGGGCAGTCATTTGCCGGTGGCCGTGGCGCATGGCGAAGGCTTTGCCGATTTTAGGCGTCAGGGCGATGCCAGTCATGTACTAAAAGCCATGCGATTTGTGGATCATCATGGCCAAGCCACGGAGGCCTATCCGTTCAATCCAAATGGCAGTCCTGATGGATTGACGGCGGTGACCACCGCTGACGGGCGGTTTACGGCTTTGATGCCACACCCGGAGCGTGTGACGCGCAATGTGATGTTGTCGTGGCACCCTAATCGCTGGGGCGATGCCGACAGTGGCGGGCCTGATTCGCCGTGGATGCGGTTTTTCCGTAACGCTAGGGTCGCGATGGAGTAGGGAGGGGCTTTTTAAAAAGCCCATGACAGTCACAAAGGCTTTGTGTCAGGTGACGTATAATCTGCCTTTGGGCTTGGAGCTTTTTATGCGACTGACACAAACCGCGCTCACCTTTGACGATGTCTTGTTGGTGCCCGCTTTCTCCGAAGTGTTGCCTCGCGACACACAACTGACGACCCAACTCACGCGCTCGATCGCACTGAACATTCCGCTGGTTTCTGCGGCCATGGACACAGTCACCGAGTCGCACTTGGCCATT
Organism: Orrella sp.; assembly: GCA_046497085.1. GTDB lineage: Bacteria > Pseudomonadota > Gammaproteobacteria > Burkholderiales > Burkholderiaceae_B > Algicoccus. The sequence goes on along the minus strand of JAWOGG010000155.1, from coordinate 3,123 downwards.
GCCATGGCTCAAGAAGGTGGGATTGGTATCATCCACAAAAATTTAACGGCTGACGAGCAAGCCCGTGAAGTGGCGCGTGTCAAACGCCACGAGTTCGGTATTGTCATCGATCCAGTCACCGTGACCCCTTCGATGCGAGTGCGCGATGCCATTAACTTGCAAAAGCAGCATGGCATTTCTGGTCTGCCGGTGGTCGAAGGTGGCAAAGTAGTTGGCATTGTCACCAATCGTGATTTGCGGTTTGAAGAGCGACTTGATGAACCGCTGCATCGCGTGATGACCCCCCAAGATCGTTTGATCACCATGCCAGAAGGCGCTACGTTGGATCAGGCGCAGTCGTTGATGCACAAGCACCGTTTGGAACGCGTGTTGATCATCAACGACGCTTATGAGTTGCGTGGATTGGCGACGGTCAAAGACATAGTCAAGAACACTGAGCATCCCATGGCTTGTAAAGACAGCCATGGTCAGTTGCGTGTTGGCGCGGCTGTGGGTGTTGGTGAAGGCACTGACGAGCGGGTCGATAAGCTCGTGCATGCTGGGGTGGACGTCATCATCGTTGACACCGCGCACGGCCACTCGGCCGGTGTGATCGAACGGGTACGTTGGATCAAGCAAAACTATGAAAAAGTTCAAGTGATTGGCGGCAATATCGCCACTGCGCAGGCCGCTAAGGCATTGCTTGATGCGGGTGCGGATGGGGTCAAAGTGGGCATTGGTCCCGGTTCTATCTGTACGACCCGAGTAGTGGCGGGTGTGGGTGTACCTCAAATCACCGCGATTTCTGATGTCTCAAAAGCGTTAGAGGGCACTGGTGTGCCTTTGATTGCTGACGGTGGGATACGGTTTTCTGGTGACGTATCCAAGGCGATTGCCGCTGGCGCTTCCTCTGTCATGATGGGCAGTATGTTCTCTGGCACTGAAGAGTCGCCCGGCGAAGTGGTTTTGTTCCAAGGCCGCTCGTATAAGTCATATCGCGGTATGGGAAGCTTGGGTGCAATGGCCGATGGATCAGCAGACCGATATTTCCAGGACGCATCAAGTAATACTGACAAGTATGTGCCAGAGGGGATAGAGGGTCGGGTGCCTTATAAAGGCAGCGTTTTGGCGATCATTTATCAGCTCGTTGGTGGTTTACGGGCTTCGATGGGTTATTGTGGCTGCGCGACGATTGAAGACATGCGCACAAAGCCACAGTTTGTGCAGATCACGGCTGCGGGTATCCGCGAATCTCATGTCCATGACGTACAAATTACCAAGGAAGCACCCAATTACCGGGCCGATTAGTCGGTGTGAGTAGTCTTTAACCTAGCTGGGTGGGCCACAGTCTGATAATTGCAGACCGCCCGCCCAACTTGACATCCAACGGGTGGCGCAAGCGAGCGAGTTGCCGTGAAGCGCCATTTTTATTTGTGTCCTTTACCCAGAGTGATAACGATGCATGAACGAATCTTAATCCTTGACTACGGTTCACAAGTCACCCAGCTGATTGCTAGACGAGTACGCGAGGCAGGTGTCTATTGTGAGTTGCACCCAGGGGATCCCGGGCACGTCACTGAGAAGTTCTTGCAAGAGCAACACTCGTTGGGTTTAAAGGGCATTATTCTGTCTGGCAGCCATTTGTCCGCTTACGATGCAGATGCCCCAAAAGTGCCTCACGCCGTGTTCGAGCAGGGCATTCCGGTACTCGGTATCTGTTATGGCATGCAAGCCATGGCTGATCAACTCGGTGGCAAAGTCACGGCGGCGGATCATCGAGAGTTTGGCTATGCCGAAGTACGGGCCCGTGGGCACACCAAATTATTAGAAGGCATACAAGACTTTGAGACCAAACAAGGTCACGGCATGCTCAAAGTGTGGATGAGTCATGGTGACCAAGTCACCAAATTGCCTGACCGTTTTGTGGTGATGGCTTCGACACCGTCTTGCCCAATTGCTGGCATGGCAGATGAGGACCGTGGGTTTTATGGGTTGCAGTTTCATCCAGAAGTCACGCATACATTGCAGGGCCAAGCGATGCTCGAACGGTTTGTGCTTGGCATTTGCCGCTGTCGTGGTGACTGGACCATGCCAAATTATGTTGACGAAGCGATTGCCAAAGTACAAGAGCAAGTGGGCACGGATTCGGTGATCCTGGGCTTGTCCGGTGGTGTCGACTCGTCAGTTGCCGCGGCATTGATTCATCGTGCCATTGGCGATCAATTGACTTGTGTGTTTGTCGATCATGGTTTGTTGCGTCTGAATGAAGCCGATCAAGTGATGAGTACGTTTGCTGAGCACATGGGCGTTAAGGTCATTCATGTTGATGCCACTGAAGATTTCATGGGTAAGCTTGATGGCGTCACGGATCCTGAGGTCAAGCGCAAAATTATCCGTAAAGAGTTTGTCGAGGTCTTTCAGCGTGAAGCCGCTAAAGTAGAAAACGCCAAGTGGCTGGCACAAGGCACGATCTATCCTGATGTGATCGAATCGGCTGGCGCCAAGACCGGTAAGGCAGTCGCCATCAAGTCTCACCATAATGTAGGTGGCTTGCCTGAAACACTTAACCTAAAGCTATTAGAGCCCTTGCGCGAGCTGTTTAAAGACGAGGTTCGCAAGCTTGGTGTGGCCTTAGGGTTGCCAGCAGACATGGTTTATCGCCATCCTTTTCCTGGTCCGGGGCTAGGTGTTCGCATCCTTGGCGCAGTCAATACCCAATTCGCTGATTGGTTACGCCAAGCCGACGCGATCTTTATTGAAGAGTTGCGCCATACTGTCGATGCAGAAACAGGCAAGACTTGGTACGACCTAACGTCTCAAGCATTTGCGGTGTTTTTGCCGGTGAAATCGGTCGGCGTGATGGGCGATGGCCGCACCTATGAATACGTGGTGGCCTTGCGAGCGGTACAAACGTCAGATTTTATGACCGCTGACTGGGCGCCACTGCCACACGCTTTGCTCTCAAAAGTGTCATCTCGCATCATCAACGAGGTCAAGGGCATTAACCGTGTGGTTTACGACGTCTCGACAAAACCACCAGCAACGATTGAGTGGGAATGATGATGCATCAACGACTTTTCTAACGACCTTTCTATGTTGCCGTATCTAGAAAAAGCGTAGGCAAGGGAAATTTTTCAAAGCTCA
>JAWOGG010000122.1:0-6951 GCA_046497085.1 Orrella sp. | reverse complement strand
TTTGATTTGTGACTAAATGTCACTACAATTGAACTTGTTCTTGTGACCTACAGTCACAAGAACAAGTTCAATTGTAGTGACATTTAGTCACAAATCAAATCAAGGGATGTCTCTCTACCGAATGCCGGCAAGGACTTAACCAAACCTATTTTTTTTGATGTGGCATTATGTGGGGCGATATGACCTGACGTCACCAATTCTAGGTAGCATTTTCCAACCCGTGAGTACAGTTTTCTCTCACAAGCTCTCACATCACTGCTTTTTGCATCGATGAGAATACGACTAGGCTTTTGCATAAACCCGGTTTCGGGTACACAACGTCGCCACGTGCCCAGCCAAACCAGGCTTGGCTAGCAAATGTTGAACCATCCAACTTTTATGAAACTGCTGTTTACTGGCCTATTGATAAGTTTTTTAGCGTTGTCGGCTGCGACGCAAGCCAGTCCCACGATTAACCCGTCAGTTGACTCAACGACCACACCAAATGTCTCAGTGCTGTATTGCCTTGACGGTCAAGACAGATCCACGCTCGGTCAAGCCAAACAATGTCGGTATGGGGCTTACGCAGACGTTTCGCTGCCAGCTCGTTACGCCGCGATACGCTGGGTCAAAGTCCAGGCAGAAATCAGTGATACAGAGCAAACACTTACCATTGGCGCTTTCCCTCATCTTTTGCGCAACGTGGAAATATTCGAGGGGCAGACCAACGAGCGTCTCGCTGGTCCAGTGGGGACAGCCTATCCTTACTCCGCCGAGCACGGACTCTTGGCCGGCTATAGCTTCAGCATTAAACCGGGCAGCCCGGGCAATCACGACTATTTTGTGCGCATGGTCACTTATGGGGTTCCTTATAGCTTTGTCGAGGCATCTCTCACCCCAGCGACGGCCAAAGAGATTCATCAGCAGGTCGGTCTAGGAATACATCTCGGCATTCTTGGGTTGCTGACACTCATTAGTTTGGGTATGTATGCAGCCACTCGCGCGCCCATCATGGGTGTTTTCGCGTTGAATATTCTTAACCTATTGATGAGTATTTTGCTGGGTTCGGGTTTCTTATACGAAAACCTATGGCCCAACTGGCCGAAATTTAACGAACTACTTTTCCAATCAATGTTTTACGTTAAACCCGCACTATGGGTCTGGCTCGCACAGACTTTTCTCGCACCCTATCAGACGCCCGCCTGGTACAGACATAGCTGCCATGCCGTTTATGTACTGGTCGCATTCATGCTGCTTACGTCATGGCTAGGATTTGGCTACATCAGCAGTGGGCTGATGCTAGTTTTTGGGGCAACAGTAATACCTATCGTTCAACTGGTTGCCATCCAAAAGACGCGTGATATTCGCAACTTCTACAAGCGGATACTAATGCTTGGATATGGTCTTGGCATCATCGCGATTTGGATGGCGTTACTGGTGACGATCTATCCCACTGACAACCCGAGACTGCCCATTCAGTTAACGCGAGTTATCGATTACGCCAATCCCATTGTCTTGTTAGGTTTGGTGATGTTCCACTACCGCGAAACGACATCACAACTCGCCACTGCTAAGGAAGATAATCTCGCTATGCAATTGAGCTTGGATTTCGAACAAAAATCACGTTCAGAAAGAAAGCTCATGATTGACATGCTGACCCATGAACTAAAAAATCCATTAGCCACCATCAACATGGCCACTGGTTCATTGACTAAATCAATCAACAATAACGACGAAGCCGTCAAACGCCGCCTGAAGAATATCGAACAATCGGTTCGCAGTATGGACGCCGTGATTGAGCGCTGCAGCCTCATGAATCAGATTGACCAGCGCGCGCTAAAGTACCAGTTTTCAACTATTGATTTGCGAGAAGTCTTAACAAAAACCATCTCGCGGTTAGGTGATGATTCGCGGGTGATACTCACACTAAATGGGTCAGACAAATTCGGGACTGATCCAGATTTTTTCCAGATGATTGTTTCAAATCTAATCGACAATGCTTTGAAGTACTCACCCACTGGGACTAAGGTAACGGTATCAATAGATAGAAAAGTGATCGGAACCGCTCGCCACTTGGTTATGGCTGTCACCAGTGAGATAGGCTCGAAGGGTGTGCCTGACAAGACCAAAGTGTTCGCCCGCTTTTATCGACACCCACTCGCCCAGGACACCTCTGGATCTGGGGTCGGCCTTTACCTCGTAGAAGCGCTCACCAAACTCATGCATGGCAACATTGACTACCAGCCAAGCACCCACCATGTCACTTTCCAGGTCACACTCCCAGAGGTCCTTGATGATGCCTGACGAAACCACTTGCCTGTCTATTGCCATAGTTGAGGACGATGCGGTCTTACGCGAGGAGCTAGGAAATTTTTTAAAAAGTCATGGTCATACTGTTCACGAGCTGGTTAGCGGCACCGCGTTGGATGACCTCATTCAAGAGGTAACGCTCGACATCGTGATATTGGACCTGAATCTACCTGGTCAAAGTGGCTTTGAAATTGCCAAGCATTATCGTCAGGGCTACCCAGAGCTTGGCATCATTATCTTGTCCGCCCGTTCGGCGACCGTTGATCGTATTGAAAGCTACGAACAAGGCGCAGACATCTACATAAGGAAACCATGTGCGCCAGACGAATTACTAGCCGCTGTTCGCAGCTTGTCTAGGCGAGTTAAGACGAGCCAATCACCGAATGCTTGGCAGCTTGATCCCATCAGAAACTATTTAGTCAAGAGCAATGGCTCAAAAAGTATTCAGCTGTTAGCAGTAGAAGCCGCCATCATTGACCTACTCGCGCGCGCCCACAAAAACCAACTCAGCACAGAAGACTTATGCATCCTAGTGCCTCAAAGCGGGCCCAACAATGGCTCACCTGAGACCCTCACAAAACGCGCTTTGGAGAACAAAATCAGCCGAATACGTAAGAAATTCGCACGCGAGGCGAGCAGCGAACCCTTACTAATTCGCTCCATCCGGGGTGAAGGTTATCAACTGTGCGTACCGGTCACTGTCTTACCGGCAAACAGGCCTTAGCTGTTTTAAAACCGATAGCCCAGACCAATCATCGCATTGACTGCGGTTATGTCGGCAGAACCCTGAATAGGAACGGAATCAACGAATCCCGTGAAATTCAAACGTTCGAGCTGCGAGTATGTCAGCTCAGCATAACCAAACACACCTTGATAAACCATCATCTTGACACCAGCACCCACGAAAAAAGCATTCAAGTTTGTTTCAAGGCTTTGTCGGCCGGGTCCTTGATCAACGGTTGTCGGCACATTTGCCCAACCGAGTTTTAAATAACTGAGCATCGAATCATTTAAGGCATAACCAGGACTGACAGATACCGCCATCTGCCCATTAATCGGGTAGTACTCTATCTGCGCTCCAAACGAAAACCGCGTGTCAAATACCCGTGTGTAATTCAAACCCGTCAACCAAAACGAACTGTCAGAGTGGTACTCGCTTGAGGGCAAGGCAATATTTGTATGACGTACACGCACACCACTCACTTCGACTCGCGCGTTTTGATAGCCAGATCCTGTGTAGATTGACCAACCCGTCAAGCTCGATGCCAAACCCGTTTCTCTGGTTAACCCTGAAGCCAACACTGACGCTGGCGGTAGCAATGTAACCATCATGAAAAGAACTAGAACGACCACTTTTGGGGAAATCAACATATACACGTTGGTTGCTGGGTGTTAACAGGTGGGTAAGGTCCGTGGCAACGGGCACAAGAATCCTCCTTAGGGCCCGCTGTCGTTAAGCGAAGGCAATATCCTAACCTTTAGGACGTGTTCTACGCCATGTGCGGATAGACAAACCACATGTATGGCACGCTGCGTCCTGATCCGTCTAGCCTTTACCGCTATACCCTAAAGAAGTTGGGGGGATTGAGCGCCAAAACCAACGACAGCACCATGCCTCGTTTACACTATGGGTCGATTTTAACGAGTCGGATTTAACAAATCAGGTTGTATATTGACCTTTCACTGAATGTTACGGAGAACGAGTGCGTGGCATATTTGGACACATACATGAATAAGGCACCCATTCCCCTAGCCAAAGCTAGCCAACTCATGACCTTGATTGGCAACACGCTTGCCACTATCGGTTGCGTCGGATTGGTGCTGGGCATGATCGGCGCCTTCGATATGGAGGCGGTTGCTTTTGGGCTCTCCTCCGGCGTTCGTATTATTGGTACGGTTGCCATTGGAGGCTGCCTACTCAGTGCAATTGGCTACGGCATTTCTGATTACATCATTAACAAATAACCACCCGCAGGAGAAAACCATGTTTCAGCGTTCTGACTTTTTTATCATCACTGCCGTCATGCTGTCATTTATTGTGTCGGCTTTTTTATGGTTTGTCGTCAAAGACCAGCAGCAAGCTATTTTCACAGCGATTTGGATTCCATCGATCTTCACCTTTGGCATCTACTTTAAATTGTGTGCGTTAATGGGACAACGAAAATGAATTCAGAAATGCTACCTTTGATCTACCCAGCTATTTTCATTTTTTCCATGCTTTTGATTGGCCTTGTTTTTACGGTCATCGAATTCAAAAGACTGAGCAAAAAAGACAATGAATCAAAAAAGCGGGACGACAACTAATCTATCAAACTAGGCTAAAGCTTAGACAAAAACGGCAACCGGCTATCCCTTCTAACGCACTGTTAACAAGAAAGTTTGGGACAGCGGTGGGACGGCACTAAAATGATGATCCCGGTTGATCAAGAAAAGCCTTTTCTTCTTGGGTACTGATTCGCCCAAGGGCTTGATTGCGGTGCGGGAATCGTCCAAATCGCTCGATGATTTCGGCATGACGCCGTGCAAAGCGCATGGTGTTTTCATCGGTGTGGGCCGAAAAGAGTGGCAAAGACGCGCGCTGCACTGCAAGCTCCTCGCTGTGCATCATGGGCATCAGGTAGAACTTTCGGTGATTCATATTAGGACTTTCCGATACCCAACCTTGCTTGACAGCCATTTGCGATAACTCAAGGGCTTGTGCATCACCCGCAAAAGCTTGAGCGCTTGCGCGATAGATGTGGCGCGGAAACTGATCTAACAATAAGATCAGTGCCAAACAAGCATCAGCGTCTTGCGACCAAGACATCAACTCGCCATCAAGCGCGCGCACCACTAGATGAGCAAATCGCTCTTCAATCAAGGCATCAAACGTCAAATCTTTTAAGAACCATTGTTTGGGTTCGGTTTGCTCAAACCAAAACTGCAAAACACCTGCCGCCTCTTTCATCTGCACGCCCTCAATGACGTTCATGATCAGGTGGCATTGCGACCGCCTGGGCAAAGCGAGTGGATGCTCGGGTCTGCAACACTTGCCGGATTTTTAAGACCAGCACACTGGTAGCGAACGTCAGCGTAAAAATATTTGCCGCAATCACTGGCCATTTTTCAATTGCAATGCCATAAGCCAACCAGCACGCCACACCCACTGTGAACATCGCATACATACCCAGTGAAATACCCGACAAGTCCCGCGTTCGGAACGATTTCATGGCCTGGAAAAAAAACGAAACCGAGGTCAGAATAGCCGCCGCGTAACCCAAAATTTCAACGTTCATGCGAACCTTTTAAAAATATTCATTGTCAGCCGACTGTATTAACGAGACTCACCCCTACATCGTCTTATGCCACCTTAAACGGCCGTCGAACCCTGAAGCTTGAGAGCTCAGTTCAGAAGCACGAAGACTGCACCTCCAAAACTTGCGCTTATAACTACTCGCTTACGACGCCACCTCGCGCATGGCTGTGATTAGGTCTGTTTTGCCTTCAAACCCAATACCCGGCAATTCAGGCAACGTCACATGACCGTCGACGACTTTAACCCCATCGGGGAAACCGCCATAAGGTTGGAATAAGTCAGGATAGCTTTCATTACCACCCAAACCAAGGCCAGCGGCAATAGCCAATGACATTTGATGGCCTCCGTGGGGAATACAGTGAGCAGGCGACCAACCGTGTTCTTTGAGCATATCCAGGGTACGCAAATACTCCACCAGTCCATAGCTCAGCGCGCAATCAAACTGCAACCAATCACGGTCGGCACGCATACCACCATAGCGAATTAAGTTACGAGCATCCTGCATGGAGAATAGATTCTCCCCAGTTGCCATGGGGCCCTCATAGACCTTACCGAGCTCAGCTTGAATCTCGTAGTCCAACGGATCGCCCGCTTCTTCATACCAAAACAAGGGATACTTTGATAAGGCCTGCGCATAAGCCACGGCTGTTTTAAGATCAAAACGACCATTGGCGTCAACCGCAAGTTGTTGCCCCGGTCCAAGAATCTTCAGCACCGACTCGATCCGCTCACAGTCCTGCGCCAAGCTCGCACCACCAATTTTCATTTTGACGACCGAATAACCCCGGTCAAGATAACTGCGCATTTCGTCCAACAGTCCCGTGGTGTCTTTACCAGGGTAGTAATAGCCCCCTGCGGCATAGACAAACACCTTGGGGTTATATGAACCATCTCCATATCGTTGCGCAAGCAACTCAAACAGCGGCTTGTCTTCAATCTTGGCCACCGCATCCCAAACCGCCATGTCTATCGTGCCCACTGCCACTGAGCGCTCACCGTGTCCGCCCGGTTTTTCATTGGTCATCATGGTTGACCACACTTTATGGGGATCCAAATTGTTACCGGTCGCGTCAAGCAGGCTGTCTGGATCTGCCTCGAGTACGCGAGGGACAAATCGCTCTCTGATCAACGCGCCCTGACCATAACGACCATTGGAATTAAAACCATAGCCAATCACTGGCCGTCCATTGCGCACCACATCGGTGACCACGGCCACCACGCTTAATGTCATTTTTGAGAAATCGATGTAAGCGTTTCGAATGTCTGACTTAATCGGACGGGTTGACTCAATAATATTGACGATTTTCATGGGCGGTAACTTAAAAGAGGTGGTGGGAGCAAAAAACGCAATAGTAATTCACTCAGTT
>JAWOGG010000089.1:0-5675 GCA_046497085.1 Orrella sp. | reverse complement strand
GACAAACGGCACTTATCTTTACCTCACAACTGGCAGGTAGGTCGATGAGTGTTAAGTTTTCTGGGGTCAGTTGGGTTTTATCGGAAGGCCAAGGCGAATCATCGACGTGCACTGATAGCAACTCCAAGTCTTGACCGTCTAATACCAATGGCGTGTGGGCCTTGGGGTCTAGGCGCTCAACTTGCATATGCAGATATACGGTGGTTTGCTCGCCATTTAAGTCGAATTGCAGATCGACAGTGGGAATGTTGAAAGGATAAGGTTGGTAGTCAGTGCGAAGAATCGTCATTGGTTAGAAAGTCACCCAAGAGAATGCTAGGGGTCAAGCGACCCGATGCTGTCCATTGTAGCGATCCTAATTCCGTTTGACTGAGATCCACCGCACCGTCTTCAGTGAGCGGGCAGAGCTTATATCCGTACCCGCAATTCTGAAAGAGCATTTAAGGCATGGATTGAGGTGTGGCTGGAATCAGAAAGTCAGTCCGCGATTTGCCCGCAGCCTCTGCATCAACGACCCAACGGGGTGGTTTGCCGCGACCTGTCCAAGTCGCACCTGTCTCAGGGTTTTTATATTTCGGTGGGACGGGTCCACGTGACCCGGTTCCTGCTTTCTTGGCAGCGCGTCCCTTGGTGGCCGTTGTTTTACCGAAAGCTGCTGCAATTTCATCAGGCGTGATTTCATATTCTTTCATTGAGCGAATAATCGACTGAATCACGGGTTTGCGTTTTTTTTGTTGAAGTGATTGAGCCTGTTTGCGAAGCTTTTCAATCTCTTTGTGAATTTTAGCTTGTAAGGCTGCATAGTTTTGTCGGGCCATGATGGCAATACTCCGATTTTGAGGTTGGTATGACTAATCGTTATGACTGCTGCTAGTAATTTATCTCGATTTTTTTGTCTTTGGCTAGTAGCCAAGTGAATGCTTGAGTCATTTCTTGCGGGTGATTCGCAGAATTTTTGTAAGGTGCTTTGTAATTTGAGGGCAACGTTGCTTGCGAGGTTGGTTTCAGACAGGTAAAGATCATGATTTGAACCAAAACAGACCAATCAGTTTAAAAATTGTCAGCTTAAATATACTTAATTAAATGGCTTGCAAACGACTGGCAAAAATTGACTCTGCTCAGTAAATGCGCTGTAATCGTTCATCTCTAAAAATCGAAAATTCGAAAATCACTCAAAACAAACAAATAACAACAAAAAGAAACAAATAACAACAGTAAGCAATTAAAAAAACAAAACAATCAACAAAAAAGCACAATTGAATTGTTGTTGAAATTATTCTTCAATTATACGCACAAAGCATTTTAAATTTGCAACCAGCTTGGTTAAAAATGTCTTTGTATTTGGCGGTTTATGATGGCATCGATTATTGGCAGTACTGCAATTCAGTACTGCAATTCAATGCTATCTTATCAATACTGTTAATGGTGCCAACCTCTGGTATTCGATTTTATTGCTAAACACCGGCATCACGCTTCATTCTGTTGCCCAAAAAAACTCGTCAGGCGGATAAATTAATAATCAGACTGTCCGCTTAAGTGAAGACAGTGAGTTAAGATTGATTTAATAAGGGTGTCGACAAGCAAGCTTCTTGCAGAGGCTTTAGTTAAGCGGCTGGATTTTCTGTTTGCTCAATATATCCATTCATCCATTCATCCATTCATCTATTGTGTTCGATTTGAATCTATGGAGGCGCTGTAAATTGTCTTGGCAAGAGAAACCTTGTGAACCTAGCTTCTTTAGGCTGCGGCCTCACGGCGTGAGTGGGGTCATTGTGTGCGACTAAGGCTTAGAGATGAGATACTGTTCAAAAGATGCAGGGGCGGGGTCGCGTTGAGTGACAGGTCTTCTGCTAACGCTAACACTGGTGCCTTCAATCACTGTGACAAAAGGAATTTGACCAAACGATGAATGCTGTTGTCGCCCCTTTCCAAAGTGCTCAATCCCTGTTGCTAGATCCTTGGGGTTTGTCTAACGTCGATTTTGAGCGAGCCATTTCTGAAATCATGTTGCACCGAGTGGACTACGCGGATCTTTATTTCCAATACACCCGTAGTGAAGGGTGGAGCTTGGAAGAAGGGATTGTTAAGACGGGTAGTTTTTCTATCAGCCAAGGTGTTGGTGTGCGTGCAGTTTCCGGTGAAAAAACCGCGTTCGCATACTCTGACGCGCTGTCTTCCGATGCATTGATGAGTTCAGCACGTGCCGTGCGCGAAATCGCACGTGCTGGCCAAAGTCGACGCATTCCGGCGTTGGCTGCGGCAAGTCCGCGGGTGTTATACGAAGGGATAGATCCGGTGGCGTCTTTGCCCGCGCAGGAAAAAGTAGCATTACTTGAACGTATTGAAAAAAAAGCCCGTCAACGTGACCCGCATATCGTTCAGGTGATGGCGGGATTGGGAATGGAATATGACGTGGTGCTGGTGGTTGGTAGTGATGGTCGCAAAAGCGCCGACGTCAGACCGCTAGTGCGCTTGTCCTTGACGGTTATTGCTCAGAAAGAAGGGCGACGTGAAACGGGTCATGCCGGCGGCGGCGCCCGCACGGGACTGGGTTATTTTTCTGAAGAACTGCTTGATGAATACGTTGATAAAGCAGTCAGCGAAGCGCTGACCAACCTTGAAGCCAAGCCAGCACCGGCCGGTGAAATGACTGTTGTATTGGGTGCAGGGTGGCCTGGCATCCTGTTACACGAAGCGGTAGGTCATGGCTTGGAGGGCGACTTTAATCGCAAAGGCTCGAGCGTTTTTGCTGGGCGTATCGGTGAGCGGGTGGCTTCTAAAGGAGTCACGGTGGTCGATGACGGTACTTTGGAAGGACGCCGCGGCTCGCTTAACGTTGACGATGAAGGGAATGCTACGCAGCGCAACGTTTTAATCGAAGATGGGATTTTGCGGGGCTATTTGCAAGATACGACAAACGCCCGATTGATGGGTGTTGCACCTACGGGCAACGGCCGTCGAGAATCATTTGCACATCTGCCTATGCCACGCATGACCAACACTTTCATGTTGGCGGGACAAGAAGAGCCAAAGGATATTATTAAATCGGTCAAGCGAGGTCTTTACGCGGCCAACTTTGGCGGTGGCCAGGTAGATATCACAAGCGGTAAGTTTGTCTTTTCTGCTTCGGAAGCCTACATGATCGAGGACGGTAAAATTACCTATCCCGTCAAGGGAGCAACCATTATCGGTAACGGGCCAGATGCTCTGACACGTGTATCCATGATAGGTAACGACTTGCAGCTCGATAGTGGCGTAGGTACTTGTGGCAAAGAGGGTCAAAGCGTTCCGGTTGGTGTAGGCATGCCGTCCATCCGCATTGACGGACTAACAGTTGGGGGAACGGCTTAGTGACACCGTTTGTGGTTATATCCCGACAAATAGGGTGAGCTCGTTTTGCCGGGCGGTATTTGTAACCATTTTTGTGTTAGATTCGAGCTTATGGATCAGAAACGATTAATAACTTTCTTCTTTTGGTTTTATTTTTATGGCTTTGCACCACTGCTGGCGCAAGGGCGTTTGAGTCGTTTCTAAACCAAACCTAATCCCAAAACCGCCAGCTTAGCTGGCGGTTTTTTTTGGCCTGTTGGGTTTGCGTCGAGACCTCGCGACACAGACACTAACAGACAGACGACGGCACGAAGTCGTGCCGGTCTAATTTTATTAACCGTCAATAAATTGACGTCTAAGGAGTGAGCTGTGTCACACAATACCGACGATTTGCGTATTCGAGAGATCAAGGAACTAACGCCGCCTTCACACACGATGCGCGAGTTTCCTTGCTCTGAGTCAGTGGCTGGTACCGTGCATGACTCTCGCCAATCGCTGCATCGCATTCTCCACGGTATGGACGATAGGCTAGCCGTGGTTATAGGTCCATGCTCTATCCATGACACCAAAGCGGCTATGGAATACGCCAATCGACTCAAGAAAGAACGTGAGCGTTTGAAGGATGACTTGGAAATCGTCATGCGTGTGTATTTTGAAAAACCACGAACCACTGTTGGCTGGAAGGGTCTGATCAACGACCCGGATTTGGATGGCAGTTTTCAGATCAACAAGGGGTTGAGGGTGGCCCGCGAACTACTACTTGAGATCAATTCGTTAGGTTTGCCAGCAGGTTGTGAGTTCTTGGACATGATCACACCTCAATACATCGCGGATCTCGTTTCATGGGGTGCTATTGGTGCTCGTACAACCGAGAGTCAAGTGCATCGTGAGTTGGCTTCTGGGTTGTCTTGCCCAGTTGGCTTTAAAAATGGCACCGATGGCAGTGTGCGAATCGCCGTGGATGCCATGAAGGCGGCCTCACAGCCGCATCATTTTCTTTCGGTGACAAAAGGTGGTCATTCCGCGATCGTCTCAACTGAGGGTAACGAGGATTGTCATGTGATTTTGCGTGGCGGTAAGGCACCAAACTATGATGCGGCGAGTGTCAAAGTGGCTAGTGATGATCTGGCCAAGGCTGGGCTCGCGCAGCGGCTAATGATTGATGCTAGTCATGCCAACAGTCAAAAGAAGCCGGAAAATCAAGCCGGTGTTTGTCAGGATATCGCAAGCCAAGTGTCGGGTGGTGATACACGTATTATTGGCGTTATGGTAGAAAGTCATTTGGTTGGCGGGCGCCAAGACTTGGTTGCTGGACAACCGCTGACATACGGTCAAAGTATCACCGACGGCTGTCTTGATTGGGAAAAATCTGTGACGGTACTTGATGAATTGGCGCAAGCCGTTCGAGATCGTCGCTTGGCATTATCAACCACTGGAAAATAACTCGTTATGGGTCACACACCATTATCTCAGCGATTAAGAAAGCCCCTGCCGCCTGAGATGGTGGTGATGCTAGAGTCCCGGTTCGGCGACCGATTCTCGCTCGGTCAAGCCGTCAGGCAGCACCACGGCAGGGATGAATCGCCTTATCCTGACATGTTGCCTGATGCTGTGGTTTTTGCGCTGTCGACAGAAGATGTGGTCTTTGTGGTGAACGCTTGTGCCCAATTCGGTATCGCTTTGATTCCCTATGGTGCTGGTTCTTCGCTTGAGGGTCACTTGTTGGCGATTGAAGGCGGTATTTCCTTAGATGTGAGCGGCATGACCGAGGTGATCGCGCTCAACACCGAAGACTTAACGGTCACGGTTCAACCAGGAATGACCCGGAAACAGCTCAATGAGTATCTGCGTGATACGGGCTTGTTTTTCCCGATTGATCCTGGCGCCGATGCTTCTTTAGGCGGTATGGCATCGACCCGTGCGTCTGGTACCAACGCGGTTCGCTACGGCACCATGCGAGAAAACGTCTTGGGTCTAGAGGTGGTGACCGCCCAGGGCAAGGTGGTGCGCACAGCCAGTCGTGCCAGGAAATCATCGGCAGGCTATGACTTAACGCGTTTGTTTGTGGGTAGCGAAGGCACTTTGGGCGTTATCACTCAAGTGACAGTTCGACTATATCCACAGCCCGAAGCGGTTAGCGCAGCCGTTTGTCATTTTCCGACGGTGCATGCGGCAGTTAGCACAGTGATTGAAACCATACAGCTCGGTGTGCCAGTGGCTCGAGTGGAGTTGATGGACACGGACGCCGTCAGGGCAAGCAATGCGTACAGCAAATTGACGCTGCGTGAAACGCCGCTTTTGTTGTTTGAGTTTCACGGCAGCGCGGCCAGTGTGCAAGAGCAGGC
>JAWOGG010000025.1:0-5064 GCA_046497085.1 Orrella sp. | reverse complement strand
TCATGTTGTAAAGGGAGTTGATTTCCTCTCGCCCTCCTTCGATGGCCTGTAAAAACACGCCCGAACCGAAGCAAAGCACACCAGTGATACCGTTGACCGCGTTGTAGGTGCGAGCAGAAGCCATAATAGAGTCTGTCAACTCAGCACTGTCCTGGCCCTCGGCGGCTCGACTGACATAAAGCAGACGTACTAGCATCAATGCTCCTCTTTAGGAATGAGAGAAAGAAATTCACGACGCAGGTTAGGATCTTTCAAGAAACTACCTCGCATCACAGAGTTGATCATTCGACTGCCCATGTCACGCACACCGCGCCATGCCATGCAGTAATGCTTAGCGCTCATCACAACCGCCAAACCATCTGGTTGCGTCTTATCTTGTATCAAATCAGCCAGTTGCACAACGGCTTCCTCTTGGATCTGAGGGCGACTCATGATCCACTCTGCCAGCCGCACATACTTTGATAGGCCAATCACATTGGTGTGCTCATTGGGCATTACGCCAATCCAGACGCTACCAATGACAGGGCAGAAATGATGGCTGCAAGCGCTTCGAACGGTAATCGGACCGACGATCATCAACTCGTTCAAATGCTCCGCATTGGGAAACTCTGTGGTGGGCGGCGATTTCATGTATCGGCCCCCGAACACTTCCTGCAAATACATCTTAGCGACGCGACGTGCAGTGTCATTGGTGTTGTGATCGTTCACCGTATCAATCACAAGGCTGTGCAATACACCTTGCATTTGCTCGGAAACCTCGTCTAGCAGCAACTCCAATTCGCCAGGTTCGATGTAATCCGCAATATTATCGTTGGCGTGATAGCGTTTGCCCGAGCTTTTTAAGCGCTCTCGGATCACCATCGAAATAGGTCTTCCTTTGTCTTCCTGGGTCATGCCAGTCTCTGTCTCCGTTTCGGACATTACCGATTTCTTAAAACTCAAGTTAATCAACTGCAAGCATCATAAACGCCGATCTTTGTGTCACGGTGGATACCCCCCGGTCAAAGTGGGTAAGCACTAGAGTGGTTTTTGCATCAGTCGTGCATCACCCACTTCAGGATTCAGGACGTAGTTTTCAAATCCAAAAGCCTCATAGGTCCGTCTAGCTGAGTGATTACCGCACAAAACCTCAAGCGTCAATTTACAACATCCCAAAGCCTCGGCCCGCTCTTGAGCGACATTAAGTAGCGCTCGCCCAACGCCACGCCCTCGCCAATCAGGTTGCACGGCCAAGTCATGAATGTTTAACAACGGCTTAGCTTTGAACGTAGAAAAACCAATAAAGGCATTTAAAAGACCAACCGGCTGCTCTTGGACCCATGCTATCCAGCTGTGTGCGCCTGGTGTGACATGCAACGCTTCACACAAACCCGCTCTAACGGACTCAGACAAAGGCTCACCACCGCCCATGGGATCACGGGCATACATGTCGAGCAACGTCAGTAAGGCCGCCTGATCGACGGCATTGGTGTAGTTGGCTAAACGAATATTCATCGCTAAAGTCATGGCTATCCACTTGGTCTGTTTGCAAGGTCGAGGTGGCACCACAAAAGCCTCGCCCCATGCGATGATAACTGTGCCACAAGAGCTTTTATAACAACACCCATCAGCGCCAACCGATAAAACAGAGACAAAAATGCTTACCGACGTCTTAATCAGTGAAGTGGGGCCCAGAGACGGCCTGCAATCGGTTGATCAGGTGATGTCTACTGGTGACAAGCAACGCTGGATTGACGCCTTGGTTGCAGCCGGTATTCAAGAAATTGAAGTTGGCTCGTTTGTGCCAGCCAAACTATTGCCGCAGATGGCCGACACCGCTCAGATCGTGCGACACGCCTGCCAGCATCCTGGTGTGACAGTCATGGCGTTGGTGCCTAACGCGCGTGGCGCACAAGCCGCCATTGAGGCAGGCGTGCACAAGTTGACCCTACCTGTCTCCGCAAGCGAAGCACATTCTCTAGCCAACGTCAGAAAGACCCGCGAAGAAATGGTCGTTGAGATTGCCAAGATTGTTCGCTTGCGCGACGATCAGGCTCCGGAGATCAAAATTGAAGCAGGTATATCGACAGCGTTTGGTTGCACCATTCAAGGATTAGTTAGTGAAGATGACGTGGTTTGGTTGGCCAAAGCCGCCATTGAGGCAGGCGCTGACGAAGCTGGCCTGTCAGACACCACGGGAATGGGCAACCCAGCGCAGGTCAGCCGCTTGTTTCGCCGGGTCCGCGACGCCATCGGCGATAAAACCGGCGCGGCTCACATGCACAACACCCGCGGCTTGGGTCTAGCCAATTGCTTGGCTGCCTACGAGGCAGGTGTGAGAACCTTCGACGCCTCACTGGCCGGTCTCGGAGGTTGCCCCTATGCGCCAGGCGCCTCAGGCAATGTGGTGACTGAAGACTTGGTCTTTATGTTTGAAGCAATGGGTATACGCACCGGCATCGACTTAGAAAAACTCATGGCCGCTAGGGAACCGCTTTCGCGTGGCTTGCCTGGGGAACCGCTCTACGGCATGACGCCAGAAGCGGGCATACCCAAGAACTTTGTGGCCACTTCGGCAGGAGGTCAGTGACGTGTCTAACGCTCTTCCCTTAGACGGCATTAAAGTAATCGAATTTACCCATATGGTCATGGGTCCGACTTGCGGCATGATCCTGGCGGACTTGGGCGCTGACGTGATCAAAATAGAACCAATTGACGGTGACAATACCCGCAAATTGAAAGGCTCTGGCGCCGGCTTCTTTCCCATGTTTAACCGCAATAAGCGCAGTCTTGCGGTTGATATCAAAACGCCACAGGGCAAAGCAATCGTACAGGATTTGGTGAAAGACGCCGATGTCTTCAGTGAAAACTTCAAAAGCGGCACCATGGACAGGCTTGGGTTTGGTGAGCACGCCTTAAAAGCGCTCAACCCACAATTGATATACGTGTCCCACAAAGGTTTTTTACCCGGACCTTACGATCACCGCACGGCTTTAGACGAAGTGGTGCAGATGATGGGAGGCTTGGCCTACATGACTGGACCTGAAGGGCAACCGCTGCGGGCGGGCTCGAGTGTGAACGACATCATGGGTGGGATGTTTGGCGCAATAGGTGTTTTAGCCGCCCTGCAAGCGCGGCAGCGAGACGGTCATGGCCAAAGTGTCACGAGCGCTTTATTTGAAAACAATGTGTTTTTAGTGGCACAGCACATGATGCAGTTTGCTGTCACTGGCAAGCCCGCTGCACCTATGCCGAGCCGAGTCAGTGCCTGGGGCATCTATGATGTTTTTACCGTCAAAGACAACGAACAAATCTTCCTGTCTGTGGTGAGCGACACCCAATGGCAAATCTTTTGTGATGAGTTCGACTTGAAGGCCCTTTTTGCAGACGAGCGCCTAAAAACCAACAACTTACGCGTCGATGCCCGTGACTGGTTGATGCCTCAGTTGCGCGAGCGGTTTGCCCATGTCAGCGCAAAAGAGTTGAGCACTCGATTTGAAGCCCGCGGCCTACCCTATGCCCCCATTACACGCCCCCAGGATCTATTCGAAGACCCTCACTTAAAGGCCACAGATGGTTTGGCGCCGATGCACATCCACGCCGACTGTAGCGGCGCAGACCGCGAAATCGACACCGTTGTACCGTTGCTACCTCTGGTCATGAACGAGCAACGACTTGGCATCAGACAGCAGCCACCCTCTTTAGGATCGGACACACAAGCCATTTTGCAGTCACTGGGCTACAGTCTGTCCGATATTGAGTCCCTTAGGAATCAACAAGTGATTCGTTAGCCGGCCAACCCAAATCACCAACACACCCCCTCAAATGCACGCATCATCTCATCAAGGAGACACAAGATGGACCTTAAACTAAAAGGCAAACATGTTCTTATTACCGGTGGCAGCAAAGGCATCGGCTTGGCATGCGCGAGCGCCTTTGCCGAGGAAGGCGCCCACGTCAGTTTGGTCGCCCGTGACTTAGCCACGCTTGAGTCCGCAGAACAGCAATTAAAAGCCAAATTTCCGCACGCTCAAATCGCCGTGTTTGCCGCCGACTTAAAAAATGACCAGGCGGCGCTAGCTGCCATCGACAAGGCACAGGCGCGATTTGGTGAGTTAGACATACTGGTTAACTCTGCTGGCGCGGCCAAACGCACGCCGGCAGCGGAACTCACACCATTGGCTTGGCGTGATGCCTTTGACGCCAAGTTCTTCACCTACATCAACGCCATGGATCCTGTGGTCAAGCGCATGGCAAACCGAGGTCAAGGGGTCATTGTCAATGTGATCGGTGCTGGCGGTAAAACCGCCTCGCCCATTCACCTTGCCGGTGGTAGTGCCAATGCCGCACTCATGTTGGCCACTGCAGGCATGGCAGCAGCCTTTGGTCCCAAAGGCGTACGAGTCAACGCCGTGAACCCTGGTCAGACCTTGACCGAGCGATTAAAAGAAGGTTTGGATGCGGTCTGTAAGCAAGAAGGCATCGACATGGACGAAGCCATGAAGCGTGCCACTCAAAAGGTTCCGCTTGGTCGTCTGGCCACGCCAGAGGAAGTGGCACAAACCGTGGTGTTTTTAGCGTCAGACCAAGCCAGCTATGTCACTGGCGTGAACATCAACATGGACGGCGCGGCCACCCCGACAGTGGTTTGATCCGCGTTGTTGAGATCATCAATTGCTCGGAAACCGTTGTTGCAAAGCCTCTATTTGGGCGGGCAACAACGGCTCAATTTGACGTTGGCCCGCCAACCAAAGGCGGGCCGTTTGTTCCAACTCTTCTAAGACCGCCACGGCTTTTTGTAGGTCAGCGTGCCAGACTTGCGGACCCAGGCGCTCGCACATCACTGCTCTTAAGTGCTCGCCCTGCTCCGCCGCTTGAGTGATGGCGGCTGCCACGTCAACAGCCACCCGTGGATCACCCGGTAAGGCGTAGTCAATCAACGGCACTCGACCGACTTTCATGACTTGGTAAGGTGTAATAAAAGGCATGATTTCATGGGCACGCCATACGCCCAGCAACGTGAGCAACACAAGATGGTGTGAATGGGTATGAATGACCGCCGACGCTGATGAATCAGCGTCATAA
>JAWOGG010000222.1:0-16625 GCA_046497085.1 Orrella sp. | reverse complement strand
AAAAAACCGCTTGCGAGTAGCAGCTGAGGATCATCAGGAACAGGCCGAATCAGGTATGTGTCCACCGTCGCGCCAGTGATCTGGGCGAGTCGCATGGCTGAGTTCATGACCATGCTGTCGTAATAACTGCCGGATAAGCCCACGGCGAGTCGTTTTAAGTCGGTTTTCATGTGATGCTCGCTAAGATAAGTGCTAGGTCTGATTCTGAGTCTGAGTCTGGCTCTAATGGTTAATAAGATCGTCTAGATGTATTGGGTGTATTGGGTGTACTAAGTGTTTTGGGCTTGCTCAACGACGTTTGGCTGCCGATACGTGCAAACCGTCCCGCAGGAGATCCTAATACATCAATAAGACTAGATTGTGACGTTAGCAGGCACAAACGTTAGGGCGTTGAAGGACGTTGAAAATTTCCGAATTTAAAAAACATGACGGATACCTGCTCCAAGCGTTTGTGCGGTGGCGCCCGACATCATATCTGGCGCGTCCATATACGAAAAGTAAGCGTAGACATCTGTCCGTTTGGATAGGTTGTGGGTGTAGCCAATTGAAGAAATGGTTTGATTGCTTCGCTGCCCGACAGAAAAGTCACCACCTGGTCGCATTTGCTGAATAGAGGCAAAGACTTTGCTTTGCGCCCCCATGGGCGCTGTCAAACCAACCATCCATTGATTAGTGCGCGCGCCCGGTTGATAAAAAATTGCCCCACGGACATTGGTGTCGCCACCGGAAGTCTGGGCGTTAGCCAATACGTTCGAGCCGCTCACGCGCCCACCGATATTCTGTCCGGCAGCGGCATGAACCGTGACGACCTTTAAGTCATAAGTGCCGCCGATGTTCCACTGTTTTACAGAGCTCGAGTTCTCTCCCGATGGGGTGAAGTAGGTGTCAAACAGCGCGCCAATCACTAAGGGTCCAGACTTATAGCGTGCGCCTAAAGAGAGCGCACGAAACTTATTCGATGTGCCGAACGCTTGGGCTTTGACCGGCGAATTGATCGCCTTTAATCCCGTGTCAGTCGAATAACCGCCCAGTAGACTCAAACCGCTGATGCTCTCGGTGGTGAAGGCGATCATATTGGAGTAGCGGATGTTAGTTGCACCCATTGAGCTGTCTAACGATGCTTGACCGTAATTGACGTTGAACGGATCAATGCCAGCAAAGGCATAGGTGCCAGGTGACAATCGACGACCCAGATCGACCGAGCCAATGCCTTTTTGGCTTAAACCCAGGGTGGATTGGCGGCTAAAGCCTGACGAAGAACCATCCGTGGCGTTAATCGCACTCTCAAAGACAAAGCGCACCGTCGCACCATTGCCCAAGTCTTCGACGCCTTTAAGCCCCCAGCGTGACGAGGATTCCTGACCAGAAGCCATGGCAAATTGTGAGGAAGTCGCCCCAGGATCGATAAACACATTGGCGTCATTGCCGGTGCGAACGCGTTGATAAACAAAGCCGAGGTCGACTTGGCCGTAGAGTGTGACCGAAGACTCGGCATGACTGTCTTTTAAAAAAGCCGCATCTATCAGCGTGCTTACACTTAGAACAGTTACACACGTGGCAAATGTTTTGTTGGCTAATCTCTGCATGTTGGTGCTCGTTTAAATGCTGAGCACTAAGTATCAATTCGCAATGTGAAGGGATTGTTACCCGTGAGTTGTTTTTACTTTTGAACAAAAAAGTTGTCGATAGCGTTCGCGGTAAGGCAAATTTTTTTGAAAAAAATGAAGGAAAACGAAGGTAAGTGAAGGGTAGTGAGGGGGCAGCGAGGGGCAGCAAAGGTAATCATGCATGGGACAATTAGAAGGGTGCTCGACTGGACCTGCCCGCTTGAGACGCGGACGCTGCCTAACACTCCTTCAATCAATGAATGGGAAAGACGTAATTCATCCAGCCAGACATGCGCAACAAAATCTTTCGCATCACACCCACATGTGTGAAGTGATCCGAATAGATCGCCCCTTGTCCAAAGGTGCCAACAGGAAGTTTGTCTTGCGGGAAACTCGGATCAGTGACCCTAAGCGCTACCGCAACGCGTCCTGCAACGCGCTGTTGGTCATACCGCAGAATGTCTGCTTGCGCGCGAACTTGACCTTCGCCAATGACGGGGAAGATTTTTGCGATTTCGGCTTGATAGATCTGTCCTGGCAGTGCGTCTAGAGCAATCTCCGCCTGGTGACCTTCTTCTAGTCGCAAAAGACTGTTTTGGCGAAACCAACCGACAAACAAACCCTGTTCTTCGTGGATAAACGTGAGTGTTGAGTTCATCGCTAGCGGTAAAGCCATCATGCCGGGGCGCAGGGCTATTTGGGTCACAAAGCCATCACCTGGCGCCCTCACTGCGGTTTGCTCAAGATTAAAAGACAACTCGTCGCGCCTGGCTTCTAAAGTGGCGACTTTGGCGGCCGCTTGATCGCGTGCGGCTTCGCTTCCGGCGCGTGTGTCAAGTAACTGCTGGGCTCGCTTGAGCTCGATGACAGCGGCGCTGAGCTCTTCCTCGATACCGCGCAATCTATCTTCAAACGGCTGGGGGTCTATCCTAAATAAAACGTCCCCTTTTTTTACCGGCGTGTTGTCTGTGACCGAGACTTCAACGATTCGGCCACGTACCTCTGGGATGATGGGGGTAGTGACGTAATACTGTCTCAGTGTTTCAGTGTAGGGATGGTTGTAATTCATCAGAAGCAGTAAGGTGCCCAACATGACCACACCCCCAAGTACTGCCGTGGGGATGGACCATTTGTTTAGCGGTATCTTGAAGACTTTAAAAATCACCACACAGAGGGCGGTGTAAGTCAAAATAAGTAGCAAGTCCATGATCAGCTGTCCTCGCCTTTGTTGTGTTTGTCGTGTAAGCGAGTGCTTTCTTTTACATGGGTCTCAAGCGTACCTAGTCGCTCTTCAATTTGCTTTAATTGCTGCTGCAAGCCGTCGATGAGTTCAGGTCTTGTGCTGTGACGCCTGTTGTCGTTGTCGTTGTCGTTTTCGTTTTTGTCTTCGCCGTTGCGCTTAGCCGCTGGTGCGTTTGCACCAAAACCCCAGCCCCTGTCTTCTCTGTAAAGCGTTGCCCAGACCCATAGAAAAGGCCAAATGGCATGCAGGGTAAAGAGACTGATCCAACCGGCCACGTGCAACGCATCCTGTTGAGGGTGGTTGCGACGTTTGGCTATTTCGTAAGGAATGTCGTGAATCGCAATCACGCCATAAAAAATCACCAACGACACAAAAACCAGCAGGAATAAAGCGAAATAGTCGAGGAACATGGGTGAGACCGACTTATAAAAAATGATCGGTTGATTGTATGAGCACTCGCGCTATTGGATATGACGATTTACAAGGCCAAATAAGTCTAAAGAATGGGTTTTGACATACCTAATGATTAAGAGAATGTGAATTATGTTGTTTGCTTGATTGATTTTGTGAATCAGGGGCGTCTGATTCTGGTTTGAGCTGACATTTGCAGGGGTGAGGTCACGTTGTGACGAAACATGTCATGCGTTCAATCTTGTAAATGCTTGATTATATTCACCATTTCAATAGGTTGTTGGCGTCCTTTCATATGGTGATCCCCCGTTATAAGATCGACCCGCGGAGACAAAACTCGCCACACGGGTTTCGCCGGTCGATACCGCGTCCCTATATTTATAGCCGCACGCGGTTGGACGTTTTTTAGCCGGTGTTTTTGAAGAATCAAACTTAAACAAGGTGCCACTGATGAAGTACGAATTGTTTATCGACGGTCGCTGGGTGTCTGACAGTGATCAAGAATATTTCCCAGCCGTCAATCCTTACACGCAAGAGGTATGGGCTGAGGTCCCGGCTGCTACTGAGGAGCAAGTCGCCAGTGCCATCGGCGCGGCCCGCCAAGCTTTCGATAGCGAATGGTCTAAAACCTCCGGCAAAGACCGTGCCCGTTTGTTGAATAAGTTGGCTGACTTGATTGAAGCCGATGCCGAACGCATGGGGCTTTTGGAGAGCACTGACAATGGCAAGGTGATCAGAGAAACGCAAAGCCAAATGGGCTTTGCCGCTCGCCAATATCGCTTCTTTGCCGGTAGCGCAGACAAGTTGTGGGGCAAAGTTATTCCACTGGATCAGCCCAACATTCTCGATTACGCCACCCGCGAGCCATTGGGTGTGGCGGTTTTAATCACCGCTTGGAACTCGCCCATGGGCCTACTTTCCAACAAGTTGGCGCCTGCACTCGCAGCGGGTTGTTGCGTGGTGGTAAAACCCTCAGAACACGCGTCAGTGACTACTTTGGAATTCGCCAAACTGGTTGAGAAAGCCGGATTCCCGAAAGGCGTCTTCAATGTCGTGACCGGTGACTACCGAGTGGGTAAAGCCTTGTTGTCATCGGGCCGAATTGACCGCATCAGTTTCACCGGTAGTCCTGCAGTGGGCCGTGAGATCGCCGCCCAAGCGGGCCGTGAATTGGTACCGGTCACGCTTGAGCTCGGTGGTAAGTCTCCTAATATTATTTTTGATGATGCCGATATTGAAAAAGCCGTCGTGGGGGCTTTTGCGGGTATCTTTGCCGCCACCGGACAAACATGTATTGCAGGCTCACGCTTGTTGGTTCAGAAATCGATCTACAAGCAAGTGGTTGATCAGTTGGTAGAAAAGTCCAAGACCATTGTGTTGGGAGATCCAACCGATCACAAGACCGAAATGGGTACCTTAGCCAACGAGCCGCAATTCAATCGGGTCATTCAATCGATTGAAGCGGGCGTGGCCTCAGGGGCTAAGTTGATGACCGGTGGCGGGCGCGCCAAGGGCGGTAATTTAGGCAAAGGGTTGTTTGTAGAACCGACGATTTTTAAAGATGTTGATAACGCCTCGGTACTGGCCCAGGAAGAAATCTTTGGTCCGGTTTTGTCGATCATTCCGTTTGATACAGAAGAAGATGCGATTGCCATTGGCAATGACTCACGCTATGGCTTGGCCGCCGGCATCTGGACCACTAACTTGAATCGTGCCATGCGCGTCTCTAAGGCGATACACGCTGGCAGTGTTTGGGTGAACACCTATCGCGCGGTTGCCGTACAAGCGCCGTTTGGTGGGTTCAAAGAGAGTGGCTTTGGTCGCGAGCGCAGCGAATGGGCGCTCGATGAATTCCTGGCACCCAAGAACGTCATGATCGATTATTCCGATCTGGCTCGCGATCCGTTTGCCATTAAGGTGTAAGAGAGGCGTTCACTGAGCAGGGCCACGAGAGCCTTCGGCCTTGCTCAGTGCCGCTGTTGGGTCGCCCGACAAGTCGGCTTCTAAAAAAGCCGGCGATTCGGGTAATGCCATGACCACGTTTTGTACGTCCATGACTTGTACCGTTAAGTTCGAGGCTTTGACCCCGAGCACATGACCGCCGTGCTGATGGTCGGCACTTAGAAAGTGCAAGTGATAGCCCGGAATATTGAATGTGCGGGCATAGGTTGGCGACCAAAACCCCATCAATGTGCCTCGACAGCGTTCAAAAGTGAACTCTGCTTGATGACTAGTCGCCTTGACAAGATCGGTGCCGGCCTCAGACCGACAGGCCACTCGGTAATGAATTTGATCGAACTCGCCATCAATGCGAAACGCCACAAACAGATTGTCTGACTCACGCCGTTGATCAAGCTGTGCCAAGAGATCGTCCCAGCCATCAACGGCTTCTAGTGTGTTGTGGCGATCGGCTACAAACTCTGTACACACCCAGAATGGCGCTGTGGTCGAGTCTGCTGGTTCAGTGACCTTGCCTGAAGACAAGGCTTGCCAAATGCGTCCATCCAACATTAGGCCTTCGCCATTTAGCGAGTCATAGGTGCCCAACCCAAAATCACCGTGGTTTTTAAGGTCGCCCACAGTGACGCACCCTTGATAAACCCCCTGCACCAGGGCGTTGGCTGTTGATACTTGATAAAGGGTGTGATGTTCGACATCAAGCACCTGTGACAGGGCGCGTTGAATCACGTGATCAACCGTCTCACCGGTGCGCTCACAGTGCTGATGTAAGGCACTGAGCAGTGAATCAGACAGCTTGGCATGAACTGAATGGCTGGCCGGGTGAGAGGGATCGGTATGTGGGCGTTTGCCGTTTGCGGTATTGGTCATATGCCTTAGTTTAAGTAGGTTTGTAAGACGTCTTCCATTAAACGTCGGTTGTGACGGTAGTCCACGGGCACATTGATGAGCACCGGTACTTCAGCCGTGAAGGCTTCTTCTAGCACGCTCGGCAGTTCATCGACCGCTTTGATGTGGTAGCCGATGCAGCCAAACGCCTGTGCGAACTTAACCACGTCATAGTCCCCCAAGGCAATCCCAGCGGTTTCGCCGTAATGCGCATCCTCTTGAAACGCCACCATGTCATACGACTGGCTATCCCAAATCACATGCACGAACTTAACGCCCATGCGGACCGCGGTTTCAAGTTCGGTGGCTGTGAATAAGAAGCCACCATCACCGGAGACGGACAAGACACGATCTTCTGGATAGAGCAGACCCAAAGCAATGGCCCAAGGTATGGACACCCCAAGTGTTTGCTGCCCATTGCTAACCAAGACCTGTCGCGCGTGGTCGCTGGCGCAGTAGCGATTCATCCAGATGTAGTGTGAACCGACATCCAGTGCCACGTGTGTCTTGGGTGTGATTTGCTGTTGTAAGGCCTGCACCAGTCGTAACGGTTGAACCGGAAACGTATCCATGACTGAACCTTCAGCCAAGGTGGTTTGCACCTGAGCAAAGGCTTGTTGGGCAGTCAACACAAAACCCGGGTCGACAGGCGCTAGGGGGCGAGTGCTTAAGGCTTGTAACGTTGCCCCAATATCTCCGATCAACTCCACCGCAGGTAAAAAGGCATGGTCTTGATCGCAGGCCACGACGTCAATATTCACAACCGGACGCCGCATACCTTGGTTCCACATGGTTGCGTCGTACTCAATGGGATCGTAGCCAACCGTGATAACCGCATCGGCTTGTGCAAGTAGTTGATCGGCGGGCTGATTGCGAAACAAACCGACCCGACCGCCGTAAGCGGATCCACCTGAACGCTCTAACCAAGCGCCAGCGCCTTGAAAGGTAGAAACATAAGGGATACCGGAGGTTTTAAAGAATGCGATCAGTGCGTCACGGTAAGCCGGCGAAGACGATTGCAAACCGAGGATGGCCACGGGTCGCTTGGCTTGAGCCAGAATCTGCTGCGCTAAGTCTAAACTTTGCTCGGCTGCCGGTCCGATAGGCACGGCACGTCCCCAGTCTGCTGCGAGTTCACCCTCAAAGGGTGCCAAGCCAACATCTTTGGGCAGTGATAGAAAGGCCGCGCCGGGCCGTGCGCTTTCGGCAGCCCTGATGGCGTTGCCCAAGAGCTCATCGACCGATAGGGGGCTGACGATTTCGGCGGAATATTTGGTGGCAGCACGCATCAATGTCGTGGTGTCTAGCGATTGATGGGTCTTTTTTAATCGTTCGCTGACGGGTACTTCACCACCGATAGCCAGCACTGGATCGCCCTCACTGGTGGCAGTCGCAAGACCTGTCACTAGATTTGTCACGCCGGGACCAGAGGTGGCGATGCAGACCCCAACCTTGCCTGTTAAACGACCAAAGGCAGCAGCCATAAAGGCCGCGTTTTGTTCATGGCGACAGAGAACTAAGGTGATTTTGGAATGTTTGAGAGCGACAAATAGACTGTCTATCTTGGCGCCCGGGATTCCAAAGACGTGGGTGATGCCATGGTTCTCCAGTAGCCGAACAATCGCGTTGGCGCAATTGATCGGTCTGCTGGTTTCGTTGGTGTTGTGAGGTTTAGTCATGTTCGCCCATTAGACGCAAAGATGGTGTGTGAAAGCGAAGGCATCCGCAAAATAATGGGCAGCCGGTGCTGGCGTTAAACTTCTGAATTTACCCCTAAAACCGAGTCATAAAACGTCTTTGAGCGAATTTATATGCCTGCTCATACCAGACGACCCGGGCATGTGCGATCCGGCGCTTATTAACAAGGGCCAACAAATCAGCCGGTGTTTGGATAAGAGAATGGCGTTCTTTTTTCTAAAAAGAATAAACAAATGGGTCGTTAACAAAGATGGGTCGTTAACTAAAGTACAGATATGCTCACAGCGAAAATATCCAGCTGTAGAGCCTGCACTAGTCACCAATTCTCTGGACCCTACTAAACAAGGGTCTGTAGCTTGGCTAAAAATAAGTCACGACCGTGGTGCATTTGGTCGGCCCACTCTTGGCCTGAGTCTTGGTTGGTGTCATCAGTGATGTATTTGAATGACCGCCAAGCAATGCCTTTGCGGTGACAGATCAATGCCAGTGCAAAGAGTTCCATGTCGACAATGGAGACGTTTTGCGCGTGTAGCCACGGTTCGCTCTCAGAGACAAAGCTGTCGCCCGTGGCGCATCGCACGCCCTCGAAGCCAGACTGCAAAACACTGGGCGTCTGATCAAAGGGTGTCGATCCACGCGGCGCCAATGGCTCAGCTGCCATGTCACGCTGTAAAACATCAGCAACCTCTACCAAGCCGCTGACCGCTGGCAGTAGTCGACCCGCGGTGCCAAAGTTCAACACTAGATCTGGTTGGTATGTATTGATGGCATCCATGAGTGCAAATGCGGCATTGAGTTTTCCGATACCCGTAAAGATCACGGGTATATCGTGCTCAATTGGTTCGTTGGCCAGTTCTTGTGGCAAAGCGGTGACGATCAGGGGTTTGTTCATGGGTTTGTTCATGGATTTTTAGGTGGGTTTATAGATAGATGGGTTTGTGTGCGGTTGTTTTTGGTGATCATACTCGGTTTGTCTTGTTTCTATACCCTTAACTGCCGATGCTTGAATCAGGCTTGCGTCTTCGGGCGAGCTCGCGGTAGAGCGCTTCGCGGGTCACGCTGAGTTCAGCGGCGACGGTTTGCCAGTGTCCTTTGGACGGTAATACATTGCCTTCAGCGAGCCAGACATCTAGGCGCGCAGCCACAGTCGGTAGCGATCGGATCTCAGCCCGTACGCGCGCCGTTTGAACACTACGTGCCAAGAGGCTTGCCCACTGTCGAGCCAAAGCCGGGGACTGATCGATTGCTTGCAAGAATGTCGTCTGGTTAACAGATCTCACGGTTGAAGCGGTGAGTGCAATGGCGTCGCAGTGGTAGTGAATTGAATACGCCGAAGCTTCTGCCAAAATGGTGTCGACACTGGCATTTTGTAGGATTAACGCTTGACCCTGCGGGGTGTGGCGCTGAAGTTGGACCTGTCCTTGGGTCACGAGAAACACTCGCTGAACGGTTTGACCCGTGTGAAACAGCCTTTGCCCAAGCTTTAGGTGCAAAAGCGGCGCGCGGTCAAAGATAGAAGACAGTGGATGCGACATGATTTGAATCATATGCTTCGCGCAATGAGACTGCAACACTAGACTCATTCACTGGGCTTATTCAATCATTTTGGAGATCAATCATGCGGCGACCTGCCATCGTTCCCGCCATTATTACAGCCGCGCTGTTGTTGTTGCCCTCTTTAGGGGTTGCCCAAAGCGCTGACGCAAAACATTCCAAGCCCCATGGATCCGATCATCACTCTGAACAAACCACTAACCCAGAAGGCTCCCAAATGGGTTCGGCCTCACCGTATGCTGGGTTTGAGCAACGCGACATCAAAAGCCTGTCTGAGCAGGACTTGATTGACTTACGCAAAGGTTCAGGTTGGGGATTGGCCTTGGCCGCCGAGTTAAACGGTGTGCCAGGACCTGCCCATTTGCTTGAACTGCGGGAGCAGATCGGCTTGACGCCTGAGCAAGTGACAGCGGTTGAAGTCATCTACGCCGACATGCAAACCGAGGCGCAAGCCGCCGGCAAGCGTTTGATTGAAGCCGAAGGCGCAATTGAAGCGGGCTTTAGAAATGGGGATATGTCGCCTCAAGATTTGCGCGAATTAATTGAGATTTCTGCAAGCGCCCGCGCAGAACTACGTTATGTGCACTTGTCACGCCATTTGGAAACACCGCCGTTACTGACGCCTGAACAAATCGAGCGCTACAACACCTTGCGTGGCTACGGTGGCGACAGCAGTCAGGACCCCTGCACGGCAGTGCCCGAGGGTCACGACCCAGAAATGTGGCGTCGGCACAATCAATGTGACGACTGATACTGAGCATGGTTGGATCAAGCCCGTTGCTAGGCTAGAGGAGTCGCTATACTGAGCGGTAACTAAGCGAAAGGAGATCACCAATGAAGTGGTTGATCGCACTGGTCCTTATTTTAGGGGCCCTGTTTTTTTATCCTCAGTTCAACGAATCGGCTAGCACGACATGTGCCGCCACGGAGAAGCGTTTTGCCCGCTCGGCATTTGAGCCGCAAGAGGGCAGTTCGTTATTAGGCGCGTTGATTGTCAGTGGCGTATCCAACGGTACTTTAGCCAACGAGTTTGCCAAGAACCAATATCCCAATCTGCCTGCCTCTTTGGGGTGTGTGGTTGTTTACTATCACCTGATGGTGGATCCAGACATGCCTAAACGAGTCATGAAAGATCGCTAAGACCAGCCAGCAGTCTGCCAAGCTGTTTTATCTGATCAGCTGACAGTGCTTCAACTAACTTTAACTTGCCAAACACCATGAAAACTTATCGCATAGCCTGCATCCCCGGTGACGGTATCGGTAAAGAAGTTATCCCTGCCGGCCAAGAGTTTCTGCAAGCCATTGCTGCTTGTAGTCCTGGGATTGATTTTTCTTTTGAGGTGTTTGAATGGGGTGGTGATTATTACCGCACCCATGGGGTGATGATGCCCGAAGATGGTTTAACGGCGCTCAAACCCTTTGAAGCTATTTTGTTTGGCTCCGCAGGTGATCCTGACATCGCAGACCACATTACCTTGTGGGGTTTGCGGCTCAAAATCTGTCAAGGTTTTGATCAGTACGCCAATGTGCGTCCGACAAGAATCTTGCCTGGAATTGAAAGCCCATTAAGACACTGTGAGCCGGGTAGTTTTGATTGGGTCATCGTCCGAGAAAACTCCGAGGGTGAATACGCCGGTGTGGGCGGTCGTACTCATCAAGGCCATCCGATTGAAGTGGCCACTGATGTGTCGATGATGACACGCGCTGGAGTGACACGCATTATTCGATATGCCTTTGAGTTGGCTCGCTCACGACCTCGCAAGCAGCTGACCGTGGTTACCAAATCAAACGCCCAACGCCATGCCATGGTCATGTGGGATGAGATTGCTGCCGAGGTCGCGCTTGAATACCCCGATGTGCAATGGGATAAAGAATTGGTCGATGCGGCAACAGCGCGTATGGTGAACCAGCCAGCGACGCTTGACACTATTGTGGCCACTAATTTGCACGCCGATATATTGAGTGACTTGGCGGCCGCTTTGGCCGGCAGCCTGGGCATTGCACCGACCGGTAACTTGGATCCCGAACGACGCTATCCCTCCATGTTTGAACCTATTCATGGCTCGGCGTTTGACATCATGGGCAAGGGACTCGCCAACCCTATCGGCACGTTTTGGTCGGTGGTGATGCTGCTTGAGCATTTGGGAGAGACACGCGCAGCGGCTGCTGCGATGCGTGCCATTGAACTCGTCACGGCCAACCCCAAGCTGCATACGCGTGACTTGGGTGGATTGGCAGCAACCGTGCAAGTGACCCGAGCGGCTTGTGAGTTAGTGACGCAAGAGCTGTCTCAGACTCAGTCGGCTTGAGCACCCTCATTAGTAGGCGAGATCATTTTGTTTAGTGAAGGAGGTTGGCGAAGATGTTAAGCAAAACGTTTCCATCGGGCCGCCTTCGCATGGCGAGCTTCGAACCTAAGCAACAACAGTTGACCCTGTCTTGGGAAAACAAGACCGTCACTTCGTATCGTCCGGTGCCAGAGGAAATCTATCAGCGTCTTTGCCGGGCACCCAACCCTAGTACCTACGTCGAAGACCGGATTGCCGAAGAGTACCCAAAAGTGCATCCGCCACGTCCAAAGGGACCGTCTGAGGCCGCTAAAAAATTAGACGACTTGTTTGGCAACTAATGGTGGATCGTTAGGACAAGAAGTCAGCGAATAAGAACATGTCAAAAGGAGAGAGGCTTCGGTCTTTACTCATGGCTGTTTTAAACCAGACAAGGCTTTCGTTGGCTGAATTTGGCTTCACAATGCGCGGCTTGATTTTTCTGAGCGCGAGTGTGTAATGCCTACTTTTTTTGAAACGGCCTGTCTTGAAGGGCAAATCGAGGACGTCAAATTCTTTTTGGATAAGGGTCATCCTGTCAACAAACGTGACCCGAACGGTCTGACACCGATCATGCTCGCGGCCTCGATGGGGCACATGAGTGTGTGTTTGTTATTGCTGCGACATGGTGCTGATGTTGATTTGTTAAACGACAAACAACAGACGGCAGCGATGTTGGCTCAACAAGGTGGTTTTTTGATGCTAGCTAAGTTGCTGTGTGGCAAGTCCGAACGAAGAAAAAAGCGTCGATCTGGCCAACTTTTGCTGAGTCATGAAACCGACAGCACACGCTTAGCCGGCTTGTTGTCCTATGGGCTGAGTCGTGGGTTCTTGTCGGATATTCAAATCTACGGTTATCTACCAAGCTTACGCACCAAACCCAAGCGCTTTGCTTTGGTTTGTCAGGCCTTAAAGGCCGCTGGGATCGTGCTTCGGGATCGAGAACCGGAGATCGCCGTGGCCTATGCAGGGCAGCCGCAGGTGCGACTAAACAATCCCACTGATTTAGAAGCTTACGCAGAGAAACTCATGATGCAAATCGACTCACCACTGGCAATGCCTGTGGGGCTTTTGCAGCCCGACCAGGCATTTGCCGACTCAAGTAGACGGATTTAGTAGGTACGTAACCTAGCGATGTAGCTTGGACTCAAGTGTTTGTGCCATTTGCAAGAATGCCCGGTCTTGGTCTTGAGCGCCAGTTAGCAAAACGCCAATGGGAAGGCCGGTTGCACCATGGCCGTAGGGTAGGGTGAGCCCTGGATTTCCCAGTGCGGTCCAGATCCGTCCAAATATCGGATCGCCAGTTTTATCTAAACCATGTGGCGCTTGCCCCGCAGCTGCGGGCGCCAACAGAACATCCACGTCAGCAAAAAGGCTGGCAAGGGCGGCTTGTGCTTCTTTAACAATGGCGCGGGCAGCAAACAAACGCTCGACAGTCGTGGCGTAGCCTTCTTCAATCGCATTGATTAAGCGTTCAGAGCAGAGTGCTCGGTGTGAGTGGTACTCGAAGCTCAGAGAAAGCGCTGATTCGGCCACCATGATGTCGATTTGAGCGTCTAGCAGGGATGAGAAAACCGCCGGGGCATCAATTTCTACGACACTCACGCCGGCTGCGCTTAATTGCTGGGCACAATCCAGAACGTTTTGTTGACAGTCAGCGTCGGCCTGGTCCCATTGGGGCGTGCGAAACAAGCCCACGCGTGGTGTGGCTATCACCGGTTCAGATGGCAGCACCAAGTCGTGTCGGCGACTGGCAGCGGCTGCAAGCAAAGCAACATCGGCAACGCAATGACCCATCGTGCCCACAGTATCCAGAGAGTCAGACAGCTGTTTGACGTTTACTCGGTTGATTAAGCCAAAGGATGGTTTATAGCCCACCACCCCACAAAAAGAAGCGGGTCGATAAATAGATGAGGACGTTTGCGTACCAAAGGCAAGTGGCACCATGTGGGCGGCGAGAGCCGCAGCCGAGCCACTCGAGGAACCACCAGGCGTGTGTGCAAGATTGTGCGGGTTGGCGGCTTTACCCGGATGATAAAAAGCAAATTCAGTCGAGACGGTTTTACCCATCACAAACCCGCCCTGCTCCTTTGTGTTCACCACACACGGAGCATCCCAAATGGGTTGGTGGTGAGCGTAAATGGGCGAGCCATATGTGGTTGGCATCTCAACGGTGTCGATGATGTCTTTGACCCCGACCGGTAACCCGAACAACAAACCTTCTGGCGGTTGCTTATCGAGGGCGTGAGCAGTTTCTAGTGCCGCTTCGGTGTTGATTGTTTGAAAAGCGCCCACAGTGGGTTCAAGTTCAGCCACCCGTTGAAGATAGGCTTGCATGAGCTCGGATGGTTTGAGCTTGCCTTGGCGGATCTGTTCGGCTGCGACGTGTGCGTGCAGGCGATAAAGGTCTTGTGTCATGGTCAATGGTGTGTCCTGATTGAAATGAAATGCGGTTTGTCTGATGTACTGATCGAAAAACCTATCGAAAAAGCCAATGAAAAACCAATCGAAAAATCTACTTACAACTTAACGGTAAACCGCGCGCTCGGCGATGATGTTGCGGACACCACCGCGAGGATCAGCGGTGTCATTCAAATATCTCGGCATGAGGTGAATGTGGACGTGGGGTACCGTCTGAGCGGCATGAGGACCGTCGTTGATGCCGATGTTGTAATCCACCGGCTCAAAAGCCGCATCGATCTGCACCTTGGCACGTTGCATTAACTGCCACAAACCATCCACCTCTTCACGGGACAGCATGAAGACCGAGCTGACGTGACGTTTGGGGATGATGAGGGTGTGTCCTGGATTGACGGGAAAAAGATCCCTGATCACAAAACCGACGTCGTTTTGATCGAGATATTTGTCAGCAGAGAGATTACAAAATGGACAATTGTCATCGCGCTCGGTCGGTTGCGTCTGTGTCGTGGTGTTGATCATATTTGGTGAGCTCTTCATATTTGTTCGAGTGTTAAAACTCAGACTCTGTTGTATACCTTGCGATGTGGTGTCGTAAAGACATGGCGGTATGGCCAAGCTCAGTGAGTTCGCCTAGCGAGGGATCGGGAAGTTGCTCAGCGAGTAACCATTGGCTAGCAATCGGCCAGAGGTTGGCTTCAAAGCGTTTGTGAAAAAAAGCAAAATGACCAATCTCTGTAGCCTCAATGGCTTGTGGTGTTAAGCGTAAATGCCACTTTGCTGAGTTTGGGAAATTACGCAGTAACCTTTCAATCGCGGCTGTGGTGCCATAGGGATCATCGCTGACGCTAAGCGCCAATGTCTTTGCTGTTACAGCAGTGAAGCGGGCTTGTAGAGCGTCACAGGTCGCCGGATCTAAGTGATAAGATGCCCCTGGCTGTCGATAAGTATCGATGAATCGCGGTTCTTTTGTGACCCAGTCACGCACCACACCGGCTGGGGTGTCTTCTAGCCAGCCTAGCCGTTTACCCGGAAAGTAACCCATCACGCGTGTCATGATTGGCATCAATAAATGCCATTTGAACCACATGCCTAGGCGGGCAGAGCTTAAGTAGTCTGGCCAATAGGCGTGTTGCGCGCCCATCGTAAAGATTCGATCGATGTGAATACTGGTGGGAGCCAAACCGATCAACACGCCGCCCACGCTATGACCCACCACACGAATAGGTTGTTCTGGACACTGTTGGCGACCGAATTGCAGGGCGGCTTCAAAGTCGCGCTGTCCCCAATCGATCCAACCGGCTTTGAACCGCTGCAATGATAGTGGGGCTGAAAGTCCGATGCCCCGATAGTCATAGATCAAAACGTCAGCGCCTTGTCGGTGCAGATAGTCCGCGAAACGCCAGTAGTAGCGGCAGCGCACGGACGTGGCGGCGTTGATGACAATAAGGGAGCGTGAGGCGGTCGGGCGATTGGTCAAGTTGGCGTCGTGGCGCCACAAGAAACCACCGAGTGGATAACCGTCATCGGCGTTAAATCTGATGGCTAGACCGGTGATATCTGTGTCTGGCATGGCGTGTGGAACACTAAAGTAGTCACAAGTGAGGTCTAGATTACCCGAATCCCTGCCTATATAGACGGTGGTTGACGGTCGGTTTAACTGTCGGTTTCGCTGTCCGTTTCGATGTCCGTTTCGTTTTCACTTTATGCATCGACAAATAAGCTTTACAATTAAACCAACGTATCGGGAGAGACTGCAAACGCAGCGCCGAAGGAGCAACCGCCCCGGAATCTCTCAGGCAAAAGGACCGGCACGTTCGCACACACTCTGAAGAGCGGTTGGATGTTGTCAATCCACCCACCGCAGGAGCAAGTCTGACAGTCGTCAGGCGAATCTCTCAGGTTTCAACACAGAGGGGGTCATGTTTACAAACAATGGGTTTGGGCATGCACCACTTTTTGACTGGTTGAACAGGGAGCAAACAACATGACACACTTTGCCGTCATTGGTGGTGGTATCACCGGCGTTACCTCTGCATACGCCTTGGCTAAGCAAGGGCACCGCGTGACCTTAATTGAAAAACAACGCTACCCTGGCATGGTGACCTCTTATGCCAATGGTGGACAATTGTCCGCTTCAAATGCTGAGGTTTGGAACAGCCCGGCGACACTGATCAAAGGCCTTAAGTGGATGTTCAAGGCCGATGCCCCTCTGTTGATGAATCCCAAGCCTAGTTGGCACAAGCTCAGTTGGATGGCGGAATTCGTCGCGTCTATCCCAAAGTATGAACAAAACACGATTGCGACGACTCGTTTAGCCATTCAGGCGCGTGAACATTTGTACGCCTGGGCGGCTGAAGAGGGCATTGATTTTGATCAACAGTCATCCGGAATCCTGCATATCTATCGCGACAAAGCCGGCTTTGAGCAGGCCACTAAAGTCTCGGCGCTACTGGCAAAAGGTGGTTTGCAGCGTCAAGCGGTCACGCCCGATGACATGCGTGCCATTGAAGCCCCTTT
>JAWOGG010000150.1:0-6263 GCA_046497085.1 Orrella sp. | reverse complement strand
ATCAAATCGGTGCGACTGTTAGCTCTTGGCTTGGTGGCTGGGGTTATGAGACGTTTGGTACCCACTGGGTCGCCTTCGGCACATCGGGGGTGCTGTTGATTATCGCTGCACTGGTGTCGTACCGGCTGCCTAGTAGGACTCCAGCCTTGGCGGCGTCGCCCGCCTAGATTCAAAACTGTTAACTGAACAGTGTGAATTTGGTGCCGATGAGAGGAGTCGAACCCCCGACCTTCGCATTACGAATGCGCTGCTCTACCAACTGAGCTACATCGGCTTAGCGCGCCATTCTAGCAGAATTTGTTTCCTCTTAAGTCTTTGGCTTTGCCGTGGTTTGGCTGACTGGGCACTAAAAACAGAGACCAAAGCTCACAATCAATGCACTCTTTTGCTGTCTAGGGTGGTGCGCTGGTTCCAACACAACACAGGCCACAGAGTCGTAGCAGGTGGGTGTTTGCGTGAAGGTTTGCACAGAGGTTTTAACAAAGGTTACTTATGGCAAAAAAACAGCCCACCTTCTCGCGAAAGTGGGCCGTCTTACATATTTTTTGGCTCCCCAAACTGGGCTCGAACCAGTGACCTACGGAATTAACAGTCTGGCACTAGTAAGTCTGTGTTAATTCAACGCACGCCAGATCCTTTGCAAGCAACGCATCTTCAATCGTAATCAAATGATCCAAGAGGATTTTCAATATTGCAGCGCGTGATTGATTTTTAACTTTAAGCCAAATAATCTTAGGAGGCTGACCCAAAACAACTGACAACTCTTCAAAATCCGCATCCCGTGTCACTATGACAAAGTTATTGTCCTTAGCTGTTTGCCAGATTTCTCTGTCGGATGCGGACTCCATGCCAAGTAAAACAACTTGAGAAGTACCCGGATATGCGTTCTGCAAAAAAGGGACAAGTCGCCGAGACAAATTCTCATCTAACAACAACTTCATTGAACGGCCAATGAATATGTGCGGTGCTCTCGATCTGCAGCAAAAGCGAGAACGGCTAGGATGTCGGCCAGCTCAAGCTCAGGGAAATCTTCGAGTATTTCCTTTTGTGTCATACCTTCGGATAGCATAGACAGAACATCATATACCGTGATGCGTAGGCCACGAATACATGGTTTGCCACCTCTTTTGCCAGACTCCAGCGTAATTCTGTTCATAGCGGTTTGACCTCTAAAACACTTGCTGAGTGTCAATTATAATGTTGATGTTCAGATCGGTATAGAGATCATTCCTAAGAACCCCAAAGACAAAAAATACAAATCATCGCAGTACAAGTGCCAGTTTGGGTTCTAGCAAAACAGTCAAAAAAAGCAGCCATAAAGGCTGCAGTCTTTTGTATTCAGCTCCAACCCCAACCTGGGCTCGAATCAGTAACCTACGGAATAACAGCGTCGGATAAATGTAGAAAGTCTATTTCTTTCAACGGGTTATACAGAAAATATCTGACCGTTTAACAAACCGTGCAATGACATATACCGAATCCTCTGTACATCGAATTCGCTTGAAATTTCATTTATCGGGTGTACTTTAATTTTATGCGAATCGAGTATGACCCTGAAAAGCGCAGCACTACCTTGCAGGAACGTGGTTTGGAATTCGCGATTGATAGTTTTGGTATGAACACCTCGCGGCGAGGCCCGTTGCATCATCAGTACGAGGAAAGGAAATGACTGCGAAAAAGCGCTGTACGCCCGCCACTTGGAAAGATCCTGACGACGCACCAGAATTAACAGAAGACTTTTTCAAGAATGCCGACTTATACGAAGACACCAAACTTAAAATTAAAGCGCGCGGCAGACCGAAGTCTGCTTCGCCCAAAGAGCCGGTAAAACTGTGATTGGATGCCGATGTGCTTGTTGCCCTGCGTGCCAGTGGCGAAGGCTGGCAGACACGAATCAATGATGCCTTGCGTGCATCGTTAAAGTTAGCCGGACAACTTTAGAGCCAAGCACTTGAAATTCAACGCGGGAAAAAAAACAGCCCACCTTCTCGCGAAAGTGGGCCGTCTTACTAATTTTTTGGCTCCCCAAACTGGGCTCGAACCAGTGACCTACGGATTAACAGTCCGGCGCTCTACCAACTGAGCTATTGGGGATCCGGAGAAGGCGAAACTATATCACCTTTAAGAGCTTAGGTGCAAATGCACTACCACCGAAGTGTCTTTTCGATGGTGTAGTTGCCTGAAGATGGCTCTGCCATGTGGGTGATGTTTCCACAGGACTTGGGCCACTCGATTCGGGGAGGCCACCCTGACAAGCGTAGGAATGTTGGCCCTCAGAGGGCGAGCTCAGGCGGTTCAACCTTTCAAGCGGCCCACGTGGTTCGGTGTTCGTTGGGCAAATCAAGTCACGACTACTGCAGCGGAGTTTTGTTTGGTTACCAAGTTGAAATGAAACGGCACACTACAAATGGGCTTCACTGCTAATCAATCAGACCTAGTCTTTGTCGAGATCGTTGTG
This sequence comes from Orrella sp., assembly GCA_046497085.1. Classification (GTDB taxonomy): domain Bacteria; phylum Pseudomonadota; class Gammaproteobacteria; order Burkholderiales; family Burkholderiaceae_B; genus Algicoccus. The sequence continues at coordinate 3,805 of JAWOGG010000150.1, read as the reverse complement.
TGCTGATGAGCCCTTCGAATCAGCATTGTTGGTATTAGTATGGTCGTTGCTTGTCGTTTGAGAAGGAAAGTGCATCTTTTCGCCGTCCCATTGCTGTCCGCACCAACAAAGGCCCGTTGGATCAATAATACAGGTGCCGCTTCCGCAGCAGCGAGGATCTTCTGTCATCTATAAACTCCTGATCGTTAATGGATAGATTGTGTTTGATATTGAGCAATCGGCTAGCCTGAATCCGCTGACCTACTAGGCTTAAACAGCAAAGTCTGTCTCTACCCCTAGATTTGACCCATTAGCAGCAAGACAAGCAAAGCGACCACCAACAGACCAACTCCAATGCTCGGGCCGTAACCCCAAGCCCTACTGTATGGCCATGTCGGTACCAAACCGATAACTAGTAAGACAAGAGCGATAAGAGCAATAAATCCGAGAGACATTTGGTTACTCCTTGAGTAGGATCGCATCTTGGACAATACAGACATTATCTTTCTTTGTCTGTACGCTAACACAAAGAAACGCTGATGCCATGTATACATTTTGTGCGGGAGCGTAGAGTGTCGGGCGGGCGTGTAAGCTGGTAACAAGATCTTTAGAATCTGACCGATAAAACGGATCTCTAGAAATCGAACCCCATAAACGCTATTTCATGCCACCAAAGCTCAAACACATCGATAGGCTGAAAAGAACCTTGTGAATTGGAAACATGATGACTACGAACACCACGCTCCGCCTGCGTCCGCTTGAACGTGAGGATTTGCGATTCGTTCATGAGTTGGACAATAACGAATCGGTCATGCATTATTGGTTTGAGGAGCCCTATGAGGCTTTTTTTGAGTTGTGTGAGCTATACGAAAAGCACATCCACGATCAGTCAGAGCGACGGTTTGTGGCAGAGTTTGACGAAACTCGCGTTGGCTTGGTTGAGCTCGTGGAGATCAATCACATTCACCGACGGGCGGAGTTTCAGATCATCATCGCGCCGGATTTTCAAGGTCTAGGGTATGCCAAAGAGGCTACACGATTAGCAGTCGAATACGCCTTCGCGATTTTAAATTTACACAAGGTTTACCTCGTTGTTGATGTCGACAACGCCCCTGCGATTCATGTCTATGAGCAAATGGGCTTTAAAAACGAAGGTTTGCTCATAGATGAGTATTTTGCGGCGGGTCACTATTGCGACGTTATTCGCATGGCCATATTTCAAAACGAGTTCTTGGGTAAAAAGACCTAGAGCGTCGACTTTGCGGAAAAAAATACCAGTTAGTTTTTATCTAGATGCGATAGGTCAAAAAACAAGCGCTAAAAAGGCTTGTTTGAGATCCACGACTGGTGCCACTTCTGTATATCAAATCAGCGCGAAACAGCTATACCGAAGCATTTGCTAGCAAAGCCACTGAGGAGTTTGTAGTGAAGGTCAATTCAATGAATCAGTTTTTGAACCATGTTGCCAAACGCAATCCTGGACAGCCTGAGTTTTTGCAGGCAGTGACAGAGGTCATCGAAAGTGTTTGGCCCTTCATAGCAAAACATCCGCAGTATGCCGAACATGGGTTACTTGACCGCTTAGTCGAGCCCGAACGAGTGGTGATGTTTAGGGTCGCATGGGTAAATGATAAGGGTGAGGTTGAAGTCAATCGCGGCTATCGAATCCAGCACAACATGGCCATAGGGCCTTATAAAGGTGGTCTTCGTTTCCATCCTTCTGTCAACCTGTCGGTGTTGAAATTCTTAGCGTTTGAGCAAACTTTTAAAAACGCACTGACAACGTTACCCATGGGAGGCGGTAAGGGCGGTTCGGACTTTGATCCTAAAGGAAAGAGCCCAGCTGAGGTGATGCGATTTTGTCAGGCGTTTGTGACTGAACTCTATCGCCACATCGGCGAACATACTGATGTGCCAGCGGGCGATATAGGTGTTGGGGCACGCGAGGTCGGCTTCATGGCAGGAATGTATAAGAAGATCACCAACCGGTCGGACTGTGTCTTTACTGGTAAGGGGCTAAGTTTTGGTGGCTCACTGATTCGCCCGGAAGCCACTGGTTATGGCGTGGTGTATTTTGCGCAAGAAATGCTCAAAACCCGTTCGCGCTCGATCGAGGGCATGCGGGTCAGCGTATCAGGTTCTGGCAATGTTGCTCAGTTCGCGATCGATAAAGCCATGGCATTGGGCGCCAAAGTCGTGACCGTCTCAGATTCGTCCGGGACTGTGATTGATGAAGATGGATTCACCCCAGAAAAATTTCTGGTGCTATTGGAAGTCAAAAACCAACAATTTGGTCGCGTCAGTGATTACGCTGAGCGTGTTGGCGCTAAGTTTGAGGCAGGCAAGCGCCCGTGGCATGTGCCTGTCGATGTTGCACTGCCATGCGCCACACAAAATGAACTTGAGATCGGTGACGCCAAGCTATTGATTAAAAATGGCGTTGAGTGCATCACCGAAGGCGCAAATATGCCTTGCACGGCACAGGCTATTCAATCTTTCGAAAAATCAGGTGTGCTGTATGCCTCAGGTAAGGCGAGTAATGCTGGCGGAGTGGCAACATCTGGGCTTGAAATGAGCCAAAACGCCATGCGCTTAACTTGGCCATGCGAAGAGGTTGATGCGCGGTTGCATGAAATCATGAAAAATATCCATGCCATGTGTGTTTTACACGGTACGCACCAGGACGGTTCAGTGAGCTATATCAACGGTGCTAATATCGGCGGTTTTGTTAAAGTCGCCGATGCCATGTTGGCTCAGGGAGTGACTTAGACTTTTTGTACGTTAACGCCGCTTTAAAACCTAACCGTTTTTGGCTGAAGACTTATTGTGTTTAAGCAGCGGTAGCAGCAAAGCGGCTCCAATGGCTGTCGAAATCGCTGCCAGAATGAGTACCCAGGTGTAGCTCAATAAGTCGGCGATCCAGCCGGCCGCCAAAGCACTAAGCACACTGGCGATGGCGGTGGTGGCGTTAAAAATACCGAGTGCTTTGCCTTCGTTTAAAGAAGATAGCTGTGCGGCGGCGGCAGTACCAGTCACAATGAGCGGTGACCAGGCCACTGGAATTGGGGTAAAGGCCAACGCAGCCCACCACATTGCGTTGGCGGGCTGCCACCATGCCAATAGACTCATGGCCACCAAACAAACGAGCGTTACGACAGTGCCAAGCATCACCACTGCAACATCACCCATTTTTTTACCGAGTTTGCCTGAAGGCGCATAGAAAAATACGCCGATCACAGCAGCCAACGCATAAACCGTAGATGACTTATCGGCGCCGATGTCGTAGGCCGATTTCATCAGCAAAGGGTAGAGGTTATAGAGCAACCAAGTACCAAACATACAGGCAAACCAGGCCAAGATATATAAGGCATAGGGTGTTCGTATGCTTTTTATAAGACCTTGAACAAGGGCGCCAGCTGACGGATGATAGTGATGCACGAGCTGCGTCAGGTTTCGGGGTCCGGTGGATATTAAGCGCGCTGCTTTGGTTTGAATCGCCAAGGCTTGATCACGCAGTGGTTTGTGCGTTCGGTGTGTTTGTTGCGATTGGTTTTGAGTGCCAGGCAAGCCTCGTAACCCCAAAAACAGGCCCGGTGCCATCAATGCCGCACAGGCTAATAGGCCTGCGGTGGGATGAGCCTGAGCGATGGCAGCAAGTCCTAACCCGACAGCCTGACCCGTTCCATAGAAGGTTTGCATCCAGCCGATTTTTCCGTCCCACCGATCCTTGGGTTCGAATTCGACAATGAACATGGCAGCCACCGTGTTGGTGGCTGCTGAGCCAAGACCCTGTACAAATGCCAACAGACTCCAAAATACTAGGCTG
>JAWOGG010000140.1:0-19483 GCA_046497085.1 Orrella sp. | reverse complement strand
GCGTCTGGTAGAAGCCGCGGGCCACAACTCCGAGCCAGAGGAGATCGACGGCGAGGAAGACCCCGAGCGTCAGGGCGTATAGCTTGGCGTGAAAGACGAGGTCCATGGTCTGCCTCTGCACGCGCAATGGCGCCACGGGCAAGATCATCAACGAGGGTGAACTGAAAGCCAAGCTTGATGGCTACATTGCACTCATGGCACCTGAGGTCAGAAACCAGGGTGTGATCGTGGCCGAACGCGGCACAGTCGCCTTGGCAAGCGGTGAACACATCCAATTGGATTTTGGGACTGGCCATAAGCTGCAAGGCATCACCGTCACCGAACAAGACTTAGACGCTCAGATCGAGAACAAGCACGCCATCATCGCCGAAGGTGGGCTAGTCATCCTCTCCGCCAAAGCCACCGCAGAGCTCAGAGCCAGCGTCATTAAGAACAGCGGCCAGATCGTGGCCAGCGCCGGTGCTAATACAGTAACCATGGAAGGCGGGCGAATCATCTTGGATGGCGGTGCCATTGAGACCACTGAATCCTCTCAAGTCTTGGCAACCGGATCCACGGGTGGGGATGTTGAGCTAACGGGTGAGGCGTCGCTAACGATCGCGGGTGATATCGATGTGTCTGGCCAGGATGGCCAGGGTGGTCAAGTCATTGCAAGCGCTGACGATGTCGCGTTAAAGAACAACAGCGAAATAACCGCCGATGGCACCGAAGGCGGTGGCACAGTACTTATTGGCGGTGACTGGAAGGGCGGCCAGGAGGAAGCGTCACGACTTCTGCCGGATCGCGAGATCAAGCAGGCCAAGCGTGTCGTTGTTGAGCCTGATGCCGCCATTTCAGCGAGTGCGACTGAAAACGGTGATGGTGGCACGGTGGTGGTTTGGAGTGATACCAAGTTTGAAAGCGGTCTGACAGAAGTGTATGGCTCCATTCGTGCCACGGAGGCCGGCCTGGGGATTGGTGGAGAGATTGAAACGTCTGGCCATGAGGTCACGCTTTGGGGAGAGTTTAATACCGGTAACGGTGGGCATTGGTTGATCGACCCAGAAAACATTTGGATCGGGGATACCTTTGCCGTAGGTACTTCATTAACCACACGCCAATTAACCGCTCAACTCTCTTCCTTTGCGACTGGGGGTACAACGGGAAGATCAGTGACCGTGCAAGCTGATAACTTCATGATGATTGCCGGTCCCATCACACCATTTTCCATTGGGTCATCTCACACAGCCAATTTGACTTTAGATTCTGGTGGGAGCATGTTAATAACAGCCCCGATTTACGACGGGCTCAATACGCGATTAAATCTCACCCTTGAGGCCGGCACGGTTATCGATCAAGCCCAGCCGATCCAGATTGACGGTGCGCTTTCAGTCGCCAGTGGTGGTGCGTGGAGAACGGGGTACGGCGTCAATGTTCGAGCGCAGGCAGGGATCACAAGGGTTAAACCCGTTGGTACGGTTGGTTTAAGTAACTGGTTTGGTGGCAATTTGACCACCGGGTCCGGCGATATTGACATCGCAGGCGACATACTAATTACCAACAATATCTCGATGACCACCCAAGGCGGTGATATTCGACTGCGGGGCAGTGTCGCGTCAACGACCACCGAACAAGCTGTGCTTACGGGAAGCGACGTATTTGATGTCCCATCGGATGTGCCCGTCGCAGAACTCTTGGTCGTCGGCGGTGGTGGGTCGGGTGGCTATGCCGTCGGTGGTGGGGGTGGTGCCGGCGGACTAGTTTGGCGGATGGCCGACGCTGATCAGATTTCGTATGTTGTGGGTGCTGGCGGTGCGGCGGGATGGAGGGATGATCCGAGCAATAGAGGGGATGATACGCAAGCGAGCGTACGGACGAGTCTTGGAGATCAGCTCAACTACGTCGCATACGGCGGTGGCGGGGGAGCTTCTGCGCATCCCGATGGGGGTAGTGAATATGTTGGTGCTGGGATTGGTGGCTCCGGTGGTGGCGGTATGCGTTACACAGCAGGGCAACTGTCCCCCGCAACAGCCATTCTCCCAACCGTGGCTCAAAGCAACGCGGGCGGAGGATTTGGAGGTAGTTATTCTGAAGCAGCTGATGGTGCCGGTGGTGGTGGCGGTGGCGCAATATCTGGCGGTCTGAACTCGAATGACACCCGTGGTGGTAATGGCGGTGATGGATTTCGTTCCGCGATTAGTGGCAGTTGGATAACCTACGCGACAGGCGGTGGTGGCGCACCACCCATTGTCGATGGGCTCAACGGCTCAGGTGGGCTTGGCGGGTCCGAGAACGTCAATAACAACGCGCACGGAACCGCCTCGGCCGTGAGTCCGAACACCGGTTCTGGCGGTGGCGCAAGACGGCCGTTTAGTAACACCTCACAAGCCGGTGCTGATGGCGTTATTGTCGTTCGTTATCAAACGGATGGCGTATCGGATCTCACCTTGGATGCAGGTGCTGGCAAAGTGACTGTTGACGGCACGCTCGGTGCGCCGGGCTACCTGCAAAGCAAAGTCAATATCGGTAACACCGCCATCAAAGGCGGTGTGATTAACCTCAGCGGGGGCGTCAATCTTGCGAACAATAAACGGCTGACCATCACAAACGCCCAGTCGAGTGATGTATGGTCAGTCCGAGGAACCAATGCCAATGTGCATAAATACGGTTCTGGTGATTTGCTGTTCAAGGATCTGAATGGGTTTACCGGGGAAGCCCGTATTTTTAACGGCTCTATTACCAACGCAAGAGCAAAAGTTTTTTCCGATCAGGCCAACGTCATGTTGTTTCCCGGCACGACATGGCATTTTTATGAAAAAGGGTCTGAGAACATCGACAACGGCGTCCAGACCATTGGTGGTTTGGGTGGTGACGGCACAGTCAAGGCCTATGGCAACGATCCAGTGCTTAAAGTAGGCGGGGATAACAAAAACTGGGCATTTCAGGGCACTTTCACCCAGGATACTGACCCGCTTGAGTTTCAAAAGATTGGCACGGGCACACAAACCCTTAACTTAGAAAACAGTGCGGGTTACTCAGGCGACGTCAAAGTTCAAGAGGGCACATTATCGATATCGCAGGATAGTGGCCTTGGTGGCGGAGGCGCCAATGGCTATGGCAGACTGATTCTCGATGGTGGACGCTTGGAGGTCACTGAGACGATGATCTTAAATGCGTCTCGAGTCTTTAGGGTGGAATCCGAATCCGAAATCGATGTCAATAGCGGCAAATTCTTTCAATACCGAAACGGTATTCGAGGCTTTGGAGATATTAAGTTAGTGGGTGGTGGTGACGTTACCATTCAAAATGCCACATCCAACTCTAGAACCTGGCATATCAAGTTCGGCACGCTTAATACGACGACTGCGCGTGCTTTGGGCAGTGAAAGCGATATTCTTGTCGACTCAGCCGGCACTTGGTCAGTGGCATCGTTTGCACCGCAATCAATCAGAAACCTTGATGGCTGGGGCACCGTCATTGCCGACGGCCCAGTCACGATCAATCCGCGAGATGTGGTCAGTGAGTTTTTTGGCGAAATCAGGGGAAAGGGTAGCCTGACAAAGAATGGGCCAAGCGAATTTGTTCTTTACAACCCACTGCAACTGAGTACGGTTTATCTGGACGATGGAACGATCCGTTTGACGGGTGGTGCCGTTACATGGGACGGTGGCTCGCTAGGCACGACAGATTTGGTGGTTAAGCCTGGAACGAAATTGATCGTTGCAAACAGTGAGGCCACCGTAGGCTCCATCCGCGCAACAGCAAGCACCCTCAACAAGCTGATTGATTTGTCAAGAACCGAAGCGTCATTGACAGTTAAAGGAAATTCGACGTTCGATGGTCGTATCGGTGGCAGTGGTTCTCTGGTTGTTGATGCTGATGTGGCACTACAGGGCAAAAATACCTATACCGGCAATACTGAAATCAAATCAGGGGCCATACTCCGGTTGCAGGGTGAGGGTGTGCTTGGTGCAACAACGATTTCAAACACCGCTAACGGTGTTTATAGCGGCAACATCGCCATTAATGGGACGTTGATTGTCGAGCCGTTACGCCCTCAGCGTTTCAATGGGGCATTGAGTGGCAGTGGCACGATCACCAAAGATGGTTCAGCTACCATGCGTGTTACCAACGCATCGGGTTTTCATTCGACCATCACCGTGGCTGACGGTGCATTGCAAATACTGGCAAACAATGCCCTTTCGAGTTCAGCTTCGCTTGAGTTACAGGGCGATGCAGAATTCGATTTAAACAACCGCAATACGAGCTTGGGCAAGCTAACGAGTGCCTCGAGTCGTTCAATCGCGAGAACACAAACAACGGGCATTCTCACGCTGACGGGTAATGGTAATGATACTTTCGCTGGCACCTTGGGCGGCAGAGGGGAGCTTATCAAGCAAGGCACGGGCGAGCTGACGTTAACCGGCACGATGTCGCCATTGCTCACAACGACGATCAATGGTGGAACGGTTCGGTTGTATCGCGATACACCTTCGTTCGGTGCCTACTACGTTGGCAGTGGCGGCTTGGTTGTTGAGTCTGTCAGTAGCGGCTTCTCTGGACCTGTCAATATTGACACCACGATTGCCAATCTGTCTTCTCTGAGAATCGGAAAGACAACAAATACCGCAGATATCAATCTGCAAGATATTGTGGCCATCAATGGCAATGTGACCATTCACGCCGGTGGTCTAAATCTGAGTAGTGTTGCTATGTTGAGTAGTAACACTGAAGATATGACGATTAACACCAGTGGCTTGACGGGATCAGGCCATGTTTTGATTGGTGCGGGTACGCTCACCGTGAATCAAAGCGCAGACGCCACCTATGACGGCGTGATCCGAGGCGACGGGCAGTTGGTGCTTGGCGGGTCATCAACCCTCACCCTGACCGGTAAAAATGCCTACACCGGCAACACAACCATTGGCAGTGGTGCTTCACTTGTGGTGAGCGGTGATGGCGCACTGGGCTGGTCGAGTGGTTCGGCGGCTTATGCGGGCGATATCGTGATCAACGGCAATTTGTTCAACCACGACGCAAACAACGAACAGTTGATATCGGGCAACATCAGCGGTGCAGGCGATTTGGTGCAAACAGGCCCTGGTGATTTGATCGTGACAGGTGATTTGACCTACGCCGGTAGTACAACCGTTGACGGCAGTAAGCTGGTGATTCGCCATGATGCACCATCGACGGCCAATAACACGATCGGTGGCACGGGCAGTCTCACGATTGAGCCAGCAACGACTGCGTTTGACAGCGACTTTGATTTCACCGATTGGACACTTCCCTCCACACTCACGGGCTTGACGATAGGCAAGGCAAGCAACACAGCGAACATTCATGTTGATCGTTCGATAAGCATTGCGGGCCCAGTGTCGTTATTAGGCGGTGATATTTCACTTGACAGTAACTTGACGGTTACCAGCGCTGGTGACAGTGTGCTTTTAAAGTCATCAGGCAACATCTCGCTTATCGGTGAGAAGTCAATCTCTACCCAAGGTGGCAGCGTCATCCTGTGGGCTAACCGGGATGGGCAGGCAACGGGGAGTTATGTTGCCTTGCGTAGTGACTTCGACTCGACGACAGGCGCGAAAATTGAGACAAACGGTGGGCATATCTGGATAGGGGGTGGATCTGGAACGGTTAACTGGAATGGTTTAAGCGTCGGTGACGGCTATGCTGTTTCTGGCGATCTGATTGATTTCCTGGCAGATCCGGCTGGCAGGTCTGTTAACAGCGGGGTGTTTCTGCAGGGGGTGAGGTTGCTTTCTGGCGGCGGAAGCATCCGTATTGCCGGCAAGAGCGAGCAAAATTCTGGCAGGGGGGTTATTACTGCAGGCCGAGTTGACATTGATTCGGGCGCAGGCACTTTTGAACTACAGGCGCTCGCATCAAATGGCGCGGGCGCATTGGGTGCCGGTTGGAACCACATCAGCGAATCAACCGCGATGAATGGAAACCTAACCATTACCTCTTCCAATGACACGAGTGCTGCCATACTCATCAATGCCGATGCAACCTTGAGCGTTATGCCAGATGGCTCAATTGAAGATGAAGGCACGGGCCTGACGGGCGTCGTTTCTTTGATGGCATTAAACGAAGGTGGCGTTACGTTTAACACCTTAGGGTCATCTACTCGCACAGATGCGTTGGGTTTACGTCTTGGCAATGACACTTCGCAGCCTGGGCACTTGGAGATGCTCTCTAGCGCCGGTGACGTCACACTAAACGCAGGTGAACGGGGCATTCATGCTTATAACAATGACAGGAGCGTCACCTTAGGGTCTAAAGAATCAAGCCTAATTGGGTCGTCAAGTGCTGCTCTTCGGTTGATCACGTCTAATCTTCCGGCGCCTGGGGCTGTTCGCTTCAATACAACGGGTACAGTCACGATAGAGCCAGCATCGTCATCATTTAACAGCGTCTTTGATCTAAGCGACATGACATTTGCATCGACCGTAGGGGGTTTGTCGATTGGTGCACCGCTGAACAGTTCAGGCATAGCAGTTTCTGCTGATACGACAATTGACGGATCAATCCAAATCTACGGCGGCAGTGTCTCAATTGATCAACGACTAGCCTCAACGGGTGGTGACATCACGATCATTAGTACGGATTTGTCTGGGACAGGTGAACTTGCCCCTGGCGCTGATAAGTCCCTGACGCTCACACAAACAAACGCATCCACTTTTGAGGGTCGTATTTCCGGTGCAGGCGTTGATCTGGTTAAAGGTGGAAATGCCGCCCTAACATTGACGGGTGGGTTGACGTATGGCGGTGACACCACCATTAGTGAAGGCTCTTTGACCATTCGTCAAGACTCGCTGGCGAATGTGAGCAAAACATTCAATGGCAGCGGTATGTTGAAACTCGAGTCAGCTTCAGACTCGTTTGCTGCGGACGTTAACTTCAGCGACTGGACTTTCGCTTCCACGCTTGGTGGTTTAACAGTCGGCAAAGCCACCAACGAATCAGCCATCAATGTCGACAAGGCAACCCAAGTGGCCGGTGGCGTGACCCTCTATGGCGGCAACGTCCTGATTACAGAGGGTTTGATATCCACGAGTGGTGACATCCTGATTGACGCGGATACGGGCTCTATGCTGACGCGCGACGCTGATGGTGTCCGGATCGATGGCGCAACGGCGCGCGTTCAAACGCTGGCGCAGTCTCTTGTGACGGGCGCAACCGGCGCGATCACCATCGTCGGCCGTGGTGGTGATCAAACTAGTCTTGACAGTTCAAAGACAAACGCCAATGGTGTGTTTGTTCATGAAGGCGGTAGTGTTATTGCTGGTGGATCCGGCAAGATCCTGATCACTGGCTATGGTGGATTGACCGGTAAGAGTGTGCTCCATGCCAGTAACGGCGTGCGCGTGAGCTCCCCTGACTCAACACGCAGTGCTTCGATCGTCACAACAAATGGTGATGTCGAGGTGCTGGGCGTCGCAGGCCAGTCAGTGGGTGCGATCGGTAACGTAGGTGTCCATGTCCGCAATTTTGGTCGGATCTCGGCGGGCGGAGCTGGAGAAGTTATCGTCGAGGGTGTCGCCGGTGGCGATTCAAGCACCGCCAATAACATCGGTGTGCGTCTTCGAAATGATCTGAACGATGCCCGTGATGCGGCTTATGCCAGAATCACGAGTGAGGGCGGTGCCATTCAGGTCAATGGGCGCAGTGCGTTTGACACCAACGGGATTTCGCTCGAAAGAAGTGCCTATATTGCTGCCATGAATGCTGGCCAACGTTGGTCATCCGCTGTGGGTATTAAAGTTGGATCAGATAATAGCGTCGACGCTAATTTATCGATCACACCGGTCGGTGCGATTGAAATAACCGCTAAAACGCTCTCTGGCGGCATTGAGATAGTGCCTGCTGATGGGCAGACTCTGACCGTCTCGCAAAGTGGTGATTCAGTATTTGGTGGTCATATCCGCGGGGCGGGGGTTGCCTTTGTCAAAGATGACACAGGCATCCTGACGCTTGGTGCTCGCAATACCTACACCGGATTGACCACAGTAAAGGCAGGTACCTTAAAGCTTGGTCAATCAACCGGTCCGGTTGACGGGGTTTCAGGCTTTACCCCGCTGGGTTCGGCTGATGCTGGAACGGTTGTTGAATCAGGGGCCACACTGGATTTGGGTGGTTTTAATGTCACCGTTGCTGAAGCGCTCACACTAGAAGGTCACGGTGTGAATCAGCAAGGGGCGTTGATCAACTCGGCAAGCGCCTATTCTCGGTATGCCGGCGCAATCACTCTGTCAGGCCAAGCCACTATTGATGGCAAAAACTGGGGCATTGAACTGTTTTCTGAGGCGGGCATCACGGCAAACAACCACAACTTGTCGCTGAAGGGAAATTATGGGGTGATTCAAGGTGGCATTGCGCTCGGCCATGGATCAACCACGGTCGAAGGGTTCTGGTCTTGGTTGGGTAACAACACGTTTACCGGCCAATTGCGAGTGAACGAGGGTTATCTGCAGATTGGTGATGCTCAAAACGAAGGAGTTTTGCAGGCCTCATCGATACATCTACACGCAACGGGTTCGATTCTGGCCATCAATGGCGCTTCCGATCGTACGTTGGCTGTCCCCATAACGGGTAGCGGGGTCTTCTTGCACGCTGGCACCGGGGTGTTGACACTAGACAATATTGATCAGTTTAACGGTCAAGTTTTAACAACATCGAATCCGGTCAGGATTCTGACGGATGGTGATTTATCGCTGTCTGGCCTAGGCCGTGGTGAATTAGAGATAAACAGTAGCAGTCTGAATTGGACTACAGGGCTGCTTCCCAATTCGTCAAGTGTTGCCAATGTCGACATTTTGCCGAAACAGACATCGTTTACGACGCCTTTGGATCTCGCGGCGAATGTATCCTTTTTGAGTGGCTTGACCATTGGTGGTGAGTCAAATTCCTCAGACGTGCTGATCAGAAAACCGATTCGTGTCTTGCACGAAATAGAGATCACAGGGCGTGACATTACGCTATTAAATGAAGTCTTGGTTCAAGATCAACAGGCTGATACGAGGGGTACCGTCCGACTCACTGCTTCACGCCATATCACCCAGTCAAACAAAATAGTGGCCAATGGTTTGGGTTTATTGGGCAGTGCCGACGTGTCATTGACCAATATTGGCAATGACATTGGCGTTATTGCCGGTGGATCATCGCCATCGCGCATGGGTTCACTGACCTTGGTCAACAAGGGTCCACTTGAGATTGGCGCGGTTAATCCAACGGGCATTTACAGCAGCGGCGATGTGCGCATCGAAACGTTGGTTGGCGACATCTTGCTCGCACAGAATATCAACACGACGAGCACGAGCTCAACAGCGGTCGTGCTGAACGCGGGCAAGTCAGCGAACGCCGGTACGGCAGCAGGTGGCAACATCGTTGTGTCTGGGACGCCCAGTATGACGGTCGGTTCGGGGGGGCGGGCGACGCTCTACTCAGGATCAATTGGTGACAGTATTGGTTTGAGCAAGATGGTTGGAGAGCAAAGCGGTCAATATCGCTATAACGCTGACGAGTGGACAGATTTCACGGCTTCGAACTGGACTGATCTCGGTGCAGGAAGTTATGGCGTCTTCCGTGAGCAACCGAGATTGACATTGACCGCTGGTGCTCAAGACGTCAAATATGGCGATCTGCCAGAGTTGACTTACTCAGTTTCAGGGCTGCAACTGTTTGATACCGCCGCGGATGCAATCAGCGGACAACCCTTAATGACCTCAACGGCGACAACGAATGGCGACGGGTTTGTCAATGCCGGTGATTACACTACATCAGTTGCCGCCGGCAGGAGTAAGCTTGGTTATGCGTTCGATTACGTAGATGGGACGTTTGCTGTCACTCCGCGCTCGCTTGCGATTGTCATTGATGACAAAGAAAAAATCTATGGCAGTTCTGAGCCTACATTGACCTACCAGCAATCCGGCGATGGTCTTGTGGGCGATGACGCCTTACAAATTTCGCTGACACGCGCCAGTGGATCAAACGTTGGGTCTTATCAAATCGACTCTTCGTTTTTGATGGTGTATGAAGACAACTTCGAGAACAGCAACTATCAGGTAACCGTTACACCAGGCAATTTCGAAATCACACCAAAATCGTTGACGGTCACAGCCTTATCCAATCAAAAAGTCTACGGAGAGTCAGACCCATCTTTTGATTATGAGCACACGGGGCTTGTTGGTGGTGACGGCTTTACCGGTGAGCTATCACGCCATGGGGGTGAGAATGTCGGGTCATATCTAATGACTTTTGGTGACCTAGGCATTCAGGATGGTAATGAGGGAAAAAACTATGACCTCAACTTTGTGGCTGCGGATTTCACGATTTCACAACGTCCCGTATCGGTCACCGCCGACTTTGGACAATCTAAGGTCTACGGTGCCAATGATCCAACACTAACCTATGCTGTGGAATCCGTATCAACGGGTAGAGGGTTGATGCCGGATGATGCCATCACCGGTGTGCCAGATCGCACACCGGGTGAAAACGTGGGCTTCTATTCGATTAATCAGGGAACCTTGGATAATCCAAACTACGACATCAGTTTTACTGACGCGTTGTTTGCAATTAACCGGCGACCCGTGACTGTGACTGTTGATGCGGACCAGCAAAAGGTTTACGGGAATCCCGATCCCAAGGATTTTACTTATACGGCAGAATCGCAAAACGGTGATCGAGGACTGGTCAATGCCGACCAACTCACGGGTGGTCTTGAGCGTGTGAGTGGAGAGTCAGTTGGGCAGTATATGGTTTCGATTGGCACGCTCGACAACCCAAATTACGCGATTACGGTACAGGAAGATCAGTTTTCGATTGTTAAGCGCCCGATCACCGTCACCCCAGATCAGGATCAGTCTAAGGTTTATGGCGAAGACGATCCGGTACTTCGTTATTCCCTTGAGGCAACGGGTGACGAACGTGGTTTGGTCAATGATGACGTTTTTGCTGGTTCGCTTGGCCGCGCCTCCGGAGAGGATGCGGCGCTCTACGCTATTCATTCGGGGACACTGAACAATTCAAACTATCAAATCGAGGTGTTGCCAACGGATTTTGAAATACAGCAGCGCCCAATCGGTGTGCTTGTTGACGCTGATCAAGGCAAAACCTACGGGGCGTTTGATCCTACGCTAACGTACACGCTGACTGACGAGGGTTATGGTGCAAGTCTCATCGATGGTGATGTTCTGGCAGGCGCTCTCGACCGCGTTGCGGGTGAAAAGGTCGGGGCTTATGCTGTTCAGCAAGGGTCATTGGGAAATCCCAACTATGACATTGAATTCGCCTCGCGCGATTTCACCATCGCTAGGCGTGAATTGACCGTAGCGATTGAGGCTGCTTCGAAAGTTTATGGCGATGCTGACCCAGACTTGCAAGCGCGGGTGGCCGCTGGTTCGTTGGCCAAAGATGCCGTTCAAGATGGTCTTGAAGATGTGATTGGTTTGCTTTCGCGCGATGCAGGTGAAAACGCAAAAAAGTATGACATCAACTTCTCTGGCGGCAACGAAGAAGCTAACTATCAGCTCAACGTCACCGGTCTCAAGGACGGCTTTACGATCCAGCCCAAGACAATTGTTATTGCTGCGGATGACCATTCAAAAATCTACGGTGATAGTGATCCCTCGTTTACGTATGCGATAGACCAAGCCACGCCGCTGGTTGGTAATGACAGTTTGGCAGTCAAACTGTCACGCCAAGGCGGAGAGAACGTTGGCGTATACGAGATCACACCGACAACGGTGTCGATTGCTGATGGCAACGGTGGCAACAACTATCAGCCGATCTTGCAAGCGGGTGAACTATCGATCAATCAAAAAACAATCACGGTGACACCGACCAACACACAAAAGACCTATGGTGATCCGGACCCTGTCTTTGGGTATACCTTGAGTGACTCACTGGTAGGTAATGATTCGATCGATATCGATGTTCTGCGCATGTCAGGCGAGGATGTGGGTAACTATCTGATGGGCATGGATGAGCGCATCAACGATGGTAACAACGGTGGCAACTATGACATTCGCTTCTCACCGACAGGGTTTGATATCAACGCGAGACCCATAACAGTCACTGCGCTAGACCGGACCAAGGCTTATGGTGAGGCGTTGTCGCTAGGCACCAATCGTTTTGCGGTCGGTGGTCGTGGTCTGGCTTTGGGTGACGAGATCGAGCGTGTTGAGCTCGATTCGCTCAATGATTTGGCCACGACCCCCACCGCCAATGCTGGCACCTATGCGGGCAACATCACGGCCTCAAATGCACAGGGCAGTGAGGGGTTTAAAGCCAGCAACTATGACATCACCTATGCATCAGGTGATCTGACGATTGATCCTTTGGCGATCACGATCACCGCTAACAACCAGACCAAGGTGTATGGTGATTCCGATCCGAGTCTGACTTACAGCGCAGATATTGGTTTGGTCACCGGTGACCGCTTTATTGGCGCTTTAAGCCGTGACGCAGGTGAGGATGTGGGTGCTTACAGCATCAAACAAAATGGCTTGTCGATCGCTGATAGCAATGGTGGCGGCAATTACACGTTGAGTTTTATTAGCCGCGATTTAGCCATCACCCCACGCCCGATCACGCTAACTGCTAACTCAGTCTCCAAGACTTATGGTGACAACGATCCGACACTCTCAGTGATAACCAGCCCTAGCGGGCAATCGATGGGCTTGGCCACCACCGCCAACGGCAATGTGGTCAACGATAGCTTGGACGACGTCACTGGGATAGTGGGCCGCGAGGCCGGTCAGAACGTGGGTCTATACGACATTGTGCTGGGTAGCGGTAACAACGCGGGTGCTAAGGTCTCGAACTACGCCATCACGCTTGAGTCAGATAACAACGCATTTGAGATTACCGCGGCACGACTAAGCTTGACTGGCGGACGTCAATACGATGGGACACTCGACTTGGCTTCGAGCGACATGTCTATCGCTGGGGTTAATGGGGAGCGCTTCGATGGTGTCGGCCAGGCAAGCTTGACCACTAAAAACGTTCAGACCGGCCAGCCGCTGGCCTCATTGACGGGATTGTCAGTCGTTGAAGCGGGCAATGGCTTATTAAGTAACTATGAACCCTTGGCTGTTGATGATACTGCCGTGACCATTACCCCACGGCCAGTGACGTTAACGCCCGTCTCAATCAGTAAAACTTACGACGGCTACGCCCAGTATCGGCCCTCGCAAGAGAATCTCGATGTTTTGTCTAAACAGCTGGTGGCGGGTGACCAAGCCAGCGCGGCCAACATGTTGTTTGACAATAAGGAAGCAGGCCAAGGCAAGACCGTGACCTTGTCAAATGTGGTAATTGAAGACGGCAACCTCGGGGGCAACTACACGGTGACGATAGCGGATGCCAATGACGGCATCATCAACCCGGCGCCACTGACCATTGCGGCGGCCAATGATGCAAAGTTCGTCACCCAGCCCGATGAAACCGGATTTGGTGGGGCGATCTTTAACGGCTTTGTGGCCGGTGAGACATCGAAAACCGACGGCGTATTCCAATCCGCAGGGGCAATTAACCGATCCAATGCGGCCACTGAGGCCGAGGGGGTCTATGAGAATGTGCTCACCCCATCTGGCTGGCAGGCACAGAACTACACGATCACCTACGAGCCAGGTGACTACACCATCGTGCCCGCAGACACCTTGTTGGTAAAGGCCCCAAGCGTGAATGTTGAGTATGCAGACACCTTAGATCTGACGACGACCTTACGTGCTGAATATTTGGATAGTGCAGATAGCCAGATCAAGGCGTTACAAGTCCAACGCGACGGCAATACCTATCAGGTCGATGATGCGGTTGGGGGGTTGGTGCAGTTTGAATTGAACCCCGCTGACGCAGAAATGAGTGGCTCAGGGTTTTTAGCGGTTGGTGGTTATGATCTGAAGGCACAGAATGCGCGTATTCTTGATCAACGTCATTTTGAATCGATGGTGGCGGTGGGTTCGGTTAATGTTGTGCCTCGACGGCTGGAGAACACTGCAGCCATCACTGAGGTGCAAAAGACCTACGATGGCAATCGCGCCATCCAGAACATTGATCTTGGTGCAGACTTGCAGACTGCGGGCATTGAAGTGGGCGATCGTGTCTCATTTGTCGGCAATGGTTTGTTTGCCGATCGTCACGTGGGCACGAACAAGACGGTCAACATCGATCTGATGTTATTTGGCGAAGATGCTGGCAACTATCGCCTGACACAGACCTCGCTGTCAGAGAAAATCGGCACGATCACGCAGCGCGACTCGGTGCGCTGGGTGGGTGAGAATGGCGGACTGTGGTCTAACAGAACCAACTGGGAAGACGGTGCCTTACCGGACCGCAACAATGTCGCTCAAGTGCTGATACCGCAAGGCAACAGGGTCACGCTAGACAGTGATTTGACGGGACCGGTGCAAAGCGCGATTAGCAATGAAGGCATATTGCTTGTTCAAGCGTCGAGCCCGCTCACACTGACCAATGCCTTGTCCGGTGCAGGCCGTGTGGACTTAACCCAATCGGCCAACACCACGTTGAGTGGTCAAAGCACGCTGACTGGCAGCATCAACATGGGCGCCAACAGCCTGACGCTGGGCAATGCCCAAGCGCTAGGCAGAGCTAACCTCGTGTCCAATAAGGGCAAGCTAAGTCTAAACCAAGATATTACGCTAGACGAACTTACCATCGAAGGGCCAGTCGAGTTGATCACCGGTATACGCACCGCCGGTGATCAGACTTACGGTGGCCAAATCACGTTGGCCACCACTGGCCCAAACACCTTCAACCTTCAGAGTCAGATGGGTTCAATTGTGTTTAACGGCACCATCGATGCTGGGGCAAATGCCAAGACCGCCCGTCGGTCACTCGACGTCCAAGCCACGACAGGTAGCATTCGTGTTAATGAGCGCATAGGCTTAGACATGACGAACATGACGGCCGGACAATATTTGACCCACACGGGCACCAATCCATGGGCCTTGTCGTTGACGGCCAACGACATCTACCTAGCCGCTGACATTACCACCTATGAAACCCAAACCTACACGGGTGACGTCTGGGTCGCTGCAAGCCCTGATGGCAGCCCGGCGATCACGCTGACTTCGATGGACCCGGCGGTGATGTTCATGGGTCGTATTAACGACACCGAGGCAGGCACACACACGTTGAACGTAAAAGCGATCACCACACGCACCGACAGAAGCGAGCTGCCACAAGTCGAGTTTGCTGGATTGGTCGGTGATGTGAATGCATTAGGCGGTTTGAACGTACTGGTTGGCTTTCAAAACCCTGCTCAGCCAAACGAGCCAGTGGGTCAGTTATCGGAAGATTTGACCAATGCAATTGGTCAAATTTCCATTGCTCAAGACATCGTCACACAAAACGATCAGTACTATCAGGCCAATATTGTGTCAGTTGGTGGTAATCAAGACGCTGTCGTGACCCTAGAAAGTCGTCAAGGCACAGTGACTGTTGTCTTGGGTCAAAGGGCTGAATCCGGTATCACGGGGTTGGGCCAACTTCGTCTGGCGCAAAGGACGGACGTATCCATACCGTCACAAGATTCGGATTCAATTGTCAGCATAGTGTTGTCTGAGTCGTTGCTAGGCGGCTTGCAAGAACGGTTGATGATGAAGCGATTTGGTACAGAGCGCCACTCGCTGTTTATCAATGACAGATACGATGTAAACGGTAATGAAGTGCTGTTTGCTACCAATGTTGAAGTTGGCGAAATCACTACACTAGTATGTGAGGATCGCCCTCAAACTGTTGTTAAACAAGCAAAGAATTGCTAGGGATTAGTTGTGATGATGGCGGCTTGCTATGAAGCATGTGCGCCTCTCCAGCTCAAACCTTCAGCACAACATTCAGCAGAATATTCAGCACAAAACGCAACAGCTTAGATTGAGCGAAGGGTTAGCTTCCTGCAGGCAAACCCATCGCCACGTTTTATAGAAAATATTGCAACCAAAAACAACTTTCATCACGCACCAAACTGTTGTTGAATGATGCTTGTTGACGGTTCAAGTGACCGATCCACCCCTACACGACGCACTCAAATAATAGGGTGAGGCGAGGGCTTGGTTTTTTTTCAAATAATGGAGGGCAACGTGATCAATTTCCAACACGTCCGTGATGAGATAGAGCAACCAAAGCCTTGGGTAGCGTACGACATTGTTCGGGATTCCCAATGGGTTAGGCACTTGTCTTCTGCTGAAAAATCTGGCCTGCTGGCGGGCTTAGCGGCGTTTAAGTCCTCAGGTGTGCCGCTAGAGCAAGCAACGGGTAGAGATTTCCCATTCAACGGCATACAGACATTGAGTCAAGACATCAATGAGCAGCTCTATAAAGGGTATGGGCTGATCTTGTTGAAAGAGTTTCCCATCGATGGGTTGGACGAAGAGTCAATCAAGCAATTGTATTGGGGCTTTACCAATCACATCGGCGTGCTGCGTCCGCAAGGTAAAGACAGTGCTTTGATCAATCACGTTAAAAATGCCGGTGGGACTTATCGGGCAGCTGGGGGTAGGGGTTATAACACCAACGCTGAGTTGGATTTTCATGTGGATTTTGCAGATTTTGTGGGTTTGCTGTGCATACAAGAGGCTAAAAAAGGTGGCATTAGCAAAGCCTGTTCATCACGTGCGTTGTTTGAGACACTGAAATTACAAGCACCTGATTTGGCTCAGGCGTTGATGACACCACTCCACTATTCCCGCCAAAACGAAGAAGCACCCGATGAGTTGCCGTTTTATGAAACGCCGATTGTGGCTTTTGAGCAGCACTGGTTCAGTTGCCGCTACACACGCAACCATATCCGTTATGCCCACCGGCATGAGGGAGCAAGTGCGCCAAGTGAGAAACAAGAGCAAGCCATGGATTGGATTGATCAAGCATCTCGCTCCGACGAGTTCACATTTGACATGCAATTGGCGCCGGGTGACTTTCAGTTTTTAAATAACCACGTGGTCTTGCATTCTCGTACCGCTTACGAAGATTTTGATGAGCCAGAGAAAAAACGTAGCTTGTTGCGGTCATGGATTGCCACTCCCAATAGCCAACCACTGTCGCCACTCATGCGAAGTGCTTTTCATGACAATCGCGCAGGCGCCGTGCGTGGCGGGATCAAGGGACAGGCATTCGACGCTCAAAAAGAGGCATACACCCGGCAAGCGGCAGCTTTTCACGGCATGTTGTTTGACTAATCGTCGTTAATAAAGAAACTGTGGTCTATTACACCGCGGTCCAGCCACCATCGATCACAATCGAAGAGCCCGTGATCATACGCGCCGCTGGACTGGCTAAGAAGACAACAGCGCCCATGATGTCTTGGGGTGAGGCAATGTCGCCGAGTGGAATCTTAGCAAGAACGGAGGCCTTGAAATCCCCATCTTCAAGCATGTGTTTTGTCATCTGAGTTTCGGTAAATGTAGGGCAAATGGTATTGATGCGGATTTTCTCTGGGCCCAGATCCACAGCCAGGGCCTTGGTTAAGCCTTCAACGCCGTGCTTGCTGGCACAGTAGACCGCTCGGTTTTTTGCACCAACTAAGCCCATCTGTGAAGATATGTTGATGATGCTCGCGCCTTCGCTACCCGTTCGTGGTTGAAGCGCAAAAGCTCGGCATGTCGCAAGCACAGATGTCAGGTTCAGTTCGATAACCTCTTCGATGTCTTGGTTAGAAATCTCGCGAAGATCACCAGGTCGGTTCATGCCGGCGTTATTAACCAGAATGTCGAAGGCGGGTTGACGCTCAAAAAATTGATTAACCGTCTCGGTTGCAGTGAGATCAAGGGTTTCAAAGGTAATGACAGCATTTGGTTGCGCCTGTTCAAGTTCACGGGCTGCCTGCTCAAGTGGGCCATGCTCTCGTGCAACCATCATGACGTCGGCACCGCTTTCGGCTAGCGCTTGAGCGCAGGCCAAACCGATACCGCGACTCGCGCCAGTCACCAATGCTTTTTTGCCGTCTAGTCGCATGCTGGGGGTTTTCACGAAAGGTCTCCTATTGTTCACAAATGACGTCTGCCGACATTATCACCCTTAGGGAGGTGTTATTTTTTGAATGAAGAGGTATGCACTCATAGATCGAACAGCGAGACTTGCCGCGCACTGGGTCAATGTTTAAGCGTCTGCAGCTTTGTGCTTGCTGTCTTATTTCCAAGATGCGCTAGGCGTGTCAGTGAATGTGGTCTGTGCCCACTAGGCGTTGCTTGGTTAGCACTCTAGAATGACGATAGGCATTGCTTAAGGATTAATGATGAAATTGCCGGATTACTACGCTACGCTTGGCGTGACTAAGAGCGCTACAAGCGACGAAATCAAGAAGGCATACCGCCGTTTAGCCAGAAAGTTTCACCCAGATGTCAGCAAAGAGCCAGATGCGGCCAATAAGATGACATCTTTGAATGAAGCCAATGAGGTGTTGTCTGACCCAGAAAAGCGCAAAGTCTATGATCAGATCGGTCATGAAGCATGGGCAAAGGGTGCGCGCAGCGCAGAAGATGTCAGACCACCCCCCGGGTGGAACCAGGGTTATGAACAATCGGCTGGACCGTCAGGATTTGGACAAGACCGCAGCGAGTTCTTTGAAGAAATGTTCGGTCGAGCCGCCCATGAGCGGTCCCGCCATCAGTCTTATCGGACAGGCCAAGGTCCTGACCGCTGGGATGGACAAGATCAGCACGCTGACATCTCTTTGTCGCTTCGCGATGCCTATCAAGGCGCTCGTCGGGCGCTGCAGCTTGGTGGCTATCAAATTGATGACAATGGCCATGTCATGCCGCAATCCAGAACGCTTGAAGTGAATATTCCTGCTGGCGTGTCGCAAGGGCAACTCATCCGGTTGTCTGGGCAGGGCGGCGCAGGATTTGGTGGTGGCAAAGCCGGCGACCTATTCCTTCGTGTTCACATTGAACCCGAAGAAGGCATGCTGGTCGATGGTCGTGATGTCACCATGCCAGTATTTGTAACGCCATGGGAAGCAGCACTTGGAGCGTCAGCAGAAGTTAGCACACCTGCCGGTGAACTCGCGGTCAACATTCCTGAGGGTTCAGTGGCGGGTAGAAAGCTGCGCCTGAAAGGCAAAGGCATTCCAGCAGGGCGTGCGGCCGCAGCAGGGGACTTGTATCTGGAAATCAAAATCGCCGTACCAAGTGCGGTGACCGATGCGCAAAAGCAGGCGTGGCGTGCACTGGCTGATAGCTACCCTGGCTTTGAGCCGCGGGCCCGTTAAAAAGGGAGAACATCATATGACAAACCATCCAACCGCCGGATCACCCGTTCAAGCTCAAGTGCTCGAGGCTGAAGCATTGCCGGTCGAAGAAATCGCACGTTTGTGTTGTGTGTCAATCGAATGGTTGCACTCACGCATTGAACAAGAAGTCATCTACGCCGTATGGCGTGATGGCCGTTACTACTTGTCGAGCGCCATGGTCTATCGAGTGGAGCAAGTTGCCAAGATCGAACAAACTTACGAGGCTGACCCTCAGCTAGCCGCGCT
>JAWOGG010000214.1:0-3675 GCA_046497085.1 Orrella sp. | reverse complement strand
CCTGCTCGCACAAAACAGTTTTGAAGCCAGTTTCTGTGATGCCGATAAAAAAGCACAGTGGCGGTTGGCGTTAGACGAGGCATGGCAGCGCTGTTTTGATTGAGCCTTAACCGGATTCTAGGCGGGACCGGTTGCAATGGGTGCGTTATCGCGAGCGCACCACTCGCTCCACGAGCCCACATAAAGCGGGGCAGTACCCATTCCCGCGAGTTCTAGGGCAAGTAAGTTGTGGCAAGCGGAAACGCCGGAGCCACATTGCATGATCAACGATTCTGCAGCTCGATCACCGGTGACCTCTTGCAGACTTAGCTTCAGGTCTTCGGGCGACTTAAAGGTACCGTCCTCTTTAAGGTTACGTCGGTAGAAATAATTCACCGCCCCCGGTATATGTCCGCCCACCGGATCCAAGGTTTCGTTTTCCCCGCGGAAACGGTCCTCAGAACGCGCATCCACCACCAAACGCTCAGGTTTCTGAATGTTTTCTAGGACCTGTTCAAAGGTGACCACTTCGACCAAGCTGGGGCGATCGCTAATAGTGCCAGGTGTTGGCGGTGCGGGCACCTCATTGGTTACCGGCTGACCTTCAGCCATCCACATTTGAAGGCCACCATCCAGTACTGCCACATCGGCGTGACCTAACCAGCGTAAGGTCCACCAAACACGTGAGGCATGCGTACCCTGACTGCTGTCATAGACCACCACCTGGGTGTCGTCATTGATACCAAAGCGACGCATCGCTGCCAGTGCCTGCGCGCGTGCTGGTAGCGGATGACGTCCGTTAAGCCCCGTTTTAATGCCACCCATGTCCTTTTCCATAGACACAAAATAAGCGTCAATTAGGTGTGCGCTGGCATAGGCCTGGGCACCGGCTTGGGGGTCAAACAAATCATGGCTACTGTCCAAAATCACCAATCGGTCAGGATCGGTTCGCTGCAGTGACAGCAATTGTTTGGTCGTGATCAGTGTGCGGTATGTCATGGCGATTTCCAATGTCTCAATGGTTTGAGACTACTGTCTTGCCTGCCCACTTGCTACCCCACCGGTAGTTCTAACCACCTGTCCACCCTTAAAACTTATACAACCCACGCAAAGCCGCCACGATTGGCCAGCGCACTGCTTCCATTCCTCGGTATTTGGCAAACTCAGGCGACATGGTCGCCAGTGCGTCAGACAGGACTTTTGCGCGGGTCTCATCAATTTGCAGGACATCTAACAATGGGCACACCAATACCCGGATAAAAAAGACTGCTCGTCCGATCGCTGGTAACGGCATTGTCGTTTGACGCTCTACCCTTAAGCACACTGATGACAATAGTCCTATGGAGCCGTCACCTTTGGGGTCGTCATCTTTAGAGTTTTCTTGTGCCCGCTCTAAGACTTGTGCCCAGTTAAGTCCTCGGTCATCCGGGTTTTGCCAGAGATCGGTCGTGGGGCTGAGTAGCCACACATAACGCACCATGGGTGACTGCCGAAACGCAATCTTCTCTATGCCCGATCGCGCAGCCAGCAGACGATCGTTGTGGGGGATAGGCGCGTGAATTTGTGTGAACCCCAGGTTCAGCTTTTGAGCGGGTCGCCAATTTGAAGCAAAACAAACGCTGAGGTACCGAACAACAAACCCCCGACCAGGTTCATCATGCAAGATGACAAAGTCTTCAGCAAGCGTTTGCGACAGTGTTTTAGAGGACATGGCCGCGTTAGCGTTAACCTTCAACCCCGTTTGACGCTCATACTCATTAGCAATGGCCTCAAGCACCTCTTGATCTGGCTCACCGGCTTGTCCTGTTCGTTCATCGGTCTGCGATAGACGACTTTGCTTCATCGCTTGATAAGCCGGCAACCGCTCATCCACTGCAAAATGCGAGTCCTTCATTTGGCCTGATTGACACGTGCGCTCAAGCGCTGGTTTGACTTCAAACGGATGACGCTTGGGCCAAGGCATGATTTCAGCAGGCGTGAGGTGGCTCAATGTCATCAGTAATTGTTAGCCATATCTGTTCAAGGTTTGGATTGTCGAATGCTGTGACAACGGAGCAAGGATAACGGAGCGAGGATAACTAATAGATAGAAGATAGATCGAGGCGATCTTACCTCGCGAGACAAACCATTTGAGCCAACAATGATGCTATCAATTTTGGCGTCTATTTCGGCTTCTCTCAAAGCTCCTAGTAGACCAATCTTTTACTAAACATGGCTTAAGTGCCTTATTGCAATATGTATTCGTTATGTTTTTGCGCAATTCTGAACGCATACATTCCATTCATAATGGCTGGTGACTTTGGGAGGACGAGCCCGGTATCACTTGCGCAAGCTCATCTTAAGCGGTTGATAAAAGAGCACATCAATCCCCTAAATATACGTGAGTGATGTTATGAAATTTGGAAACTGTTATAGTTTTGATCGCTAAACTAAGCATTTCAATCAGTGCTTTGTTTGCGCACCAACGGCTACTTTCAGGCACATGGCAAGTACAAACTGTGCCGACTTTTTTCTAACCTGTTACACGGTATGTCTTGACAGCACGCGACTGTTGAGATCAGATAGTATTCAAAGAAACCACACAGTTACAAAAAGACTAAGCAGGATTATGGAGACACCTTTTCGTAGCTTTCGAATGGAATGGGCAATAGGCGAACATCGTTTTAGCAGTGAAGCTTTGAACGCCACTTATCCCGAGAATGATTTTCAATGGTTTGAGTATCCTGCCAGTTTAGGTCGAGCGGGATTCACTAGCCTCAAACTTGCGAGCGGCATGTCTTTACACCGCTCAAAATTTAAATTTGCCAATGGGGTCAGACCTGCTCCTCGCCCCGTGGCAACCATAGACGTCGTGTTTCGCGAACCCACCTTGGTTATTCAGGCCGTCTTCAGCGGTCAGGCCTCACGGCGCGAATTACTCGATACGGCGCCGTGGCGCTGCCCTTATGACATTGATTTAGAACAGACGCTAGTCAAGGTCGAGTCTGAGAGTCGCTTTGAGCTGTCCTTTGACGCAACACATGACACAGAGATGTTGTACTTGCATGCCAACGTTTCATCATTGGCATTGTTGCTAGGATCGGCTTTGTCTGACAAGCTCCTATCCGACATTTCCAAACAAGCCCGGCCTACTCAACAACTCCCCACTCAAGTGCTCAGCCCGTTGAAGTTTTGTTTTGATGGTCGCTTAGAGGGACCGCTCTTAAAGGCGCACGCGCAATCCAAAGCGATGGAGTTTCTTACCGCCTTGGTCAGACTGCAAGAGGGCTTTCTGCAATCACCGCGGGTACCCAAAGACGCGCGTGCGCAAGCCATACGTGATCACATCAACGCATGCGGTTTGAACTTGCCCAACAGTCAAGCCCTCTCAAGGATGTTCGGTCTGACACCACGTACGCTTAACGCCGCGTTTGTCGATGCCTACGGCATGACCGTATCGCGATATATCAAAGAGCACAGGCTCATGATTGCGCATGAGCAATTGACCAATTCTGACGTCTCGATACGTGAGATCGCTGCAAGAGTCGGTTACAGCCAAGTCAGTAATTTTAGTTCAGCCTTTAAATCACTATTCGGCTACGCACCCACCACCGTTCGTTGCAAGCCCATCTCAAAAGAGCGTTAGACTGTTGTCATGACAATTGCGCAACGCTTCACGACTGAATATGTGGATGTCGAAGATCGAATTCGTATAAG
>JAWOGG010000046.1:0-6434 GCA_046497085.1 Orrella sp. | reverse complement strand
AGCATCGGCTTCGTCGAGGTCAAGCCGTCGGGCGACCTGTCCGGCGGTGAGGACGGGTCGCTCCTCGGCGTCGACCGCGGTATAGAAATCGTCGAGCGAGAGGGGGTCGCCGTCGGTGTCGTCGGTCTGTTTCAATCTGATGTTCGATTTGGAACCGTGAAAACAGCGGGACATCGTCTTGGTAGCGTTTGACCCGCTGGACGTTGTCCGGCATCACCACGCTCATGAAAGCAGTTGCCTGCTCTGCAATGTCATCAGTGTCGATCAAGATCTCACCAATGTCTGGTGAGAAATAGTCACGAATGGCCCTAATGACCAAACTGGACTCAAGGTAGATGAGGATAGGCGCGCTGTTCGCTTTGGCAGCGCCGTCGACGGCATTCCATAACTGCAGAAGGTAGGACAAGTCCCACTGAAGCTCTTCGGCTGAGCGTCCGATACCAGCTGTTCGGGCGATGATGCTCATGCCTTGAGGAGTGTTCAGTTGATCCATCGCCTCGCGCAGTTCTTGGCGATCCTCACCTTCAACTCGGCGTGAAACGCCACCACCGCGGGGGTTGTTTGGCATCAGGACCAAGTAGCGGCCCGCTAGCGAAATAAAAGTGGTTAGTGCAGCGCCTTTGTTACCGCGCTCCTCTTTTTCCACTTGGATGATAAGTTCTTGACCCTCTTTGAGGGCGTCCTGGATGCGGGCGGTACGTACATCAACGCCCTCCTTGAAGTAACTGCGTGCGACCTCTTTGAACGGAAGGAATCCGTGTCGTTCTTCCCCGTAGTTCACAAAGCAAGCCTCTAGGCCTGGTTCAACTCGGGTGATAACGCCTTTGTAAATATTACCTTTGCGTTGCTCGCGGCCGGCTGTTTCAATGTCCAGATCGACAAGCTTTTGCCCATCGACAATGGCAACGCGTAATTCTTCTTGGTGCGTTGCGTTAAATAACATGCGTTTCATTCAAATTCTCCGTAGGTTAGCGCGGGTATATATCGCGCAGCCCTGGGAGACCGATCACGTTATCGTGAAGAGAAGAAACGGAGAAACGCACACAAGCATGCCCGCCAGAGGCGGGTCTCTTGTTCGTTAGGCCAGCGTGGCACCGTAAGGGCCGCTATCCTTGTTTTTAGCCGGTAGTAAGTTGATACCAAAAATACCAGGTTAAAACGCTGACAACATCAGGCAGTACTGACTGCCCAACATAAGAATTTGTGACAATTTCTTCTTTCGATTCGTTTCGTCGTTCGTGCTCGCGTCATTTCAGACCGAGCCTCGGTCACCCTTGATCTGAACGTGCTGTCGTTACAATGGCACTGCTTGATGGAGAACTCCACTAATAGGGGGACTCAACACCAATATAAAGATTCAGACCTTTTTAAGCTGTCTCGATTATATGCCTGTTTTTGAAATGCGGGAAACTCATAATGATTTGGCCACAATTACAATGATGAAAGAAGGCAGTGCCACTAAACCTGCGGTCCAGTTGCTTGAAGTCACATTCGCGCATGAAGGCCAGCGTTTGGACAACTTTTTGATTCGAGTTTGCAAAGGCGTTCCCAAGAGTCATCTCTACAAAGCCGTCAGAGGTGGGCAAGTCAGGGTCAATAAAGGGCGCACGGCAGTCGATTACCGCATCAAAGCGGGTGATTTGGTCCGTATACCCCCGTTTCGCATGTCCCAGCCCAAAACCTACCGAGCGCCCGCTAAAACATTTCCAATCGTGTATGAAGACGAAGGCTTGCTAGTCATTGATAAGCCTGCGGGTGTGGCGGTCCACGGTGGAAGCGGTGTGTCCTTTGGGGTTATTGAGGCGCTCAGGTCGGCACGTCCTGAGGCCACGTTCCTAGAGTTGGTTCATCGGCTAGATCGTGACACCTCTGGATTACTGATGGTGGCCAAACGTCGCCAATCCTTAGTGGCATTACATCGCATGATGCGAGAAGGCCAAGTTCGCAAACATTACGTCGCTTTAGTCGAGGGGCGTGTCTTAAATGACAGGCAGCACATCAAGCATGGCTTAACAAAATGGACCACAGCCAGCGGCGAAAGGCGCGTCAAGGTTGATCCAGATGGTCAGACGGCACACACGGTTGTCACTTGCGTGACTCGGTTTGTGAACTATTCTGTGGTTGGGGCGGAACTTCGCACGGGACGAACGCATCAGATAAGGGTTCATTTGGCGTCTAGCGGTCACCCCATCGTGGGAGATGACAAGTACGGTTGCGACGCAACGCAGGCTTGGTTTAAGGAAAAAGGGTTGAACCGGATGTTTTTACACGCTAAGGAGTTGTTTCTCGCACATCCAAGCACGGGCGAACCCCTTTCTTTGCAATCGCCGTTGCCCCCCGCTTTTGCGCAAGCTCAAGCCGTGATTAAGCAAGCAGAGGAAATGCGCACATGAGCCAATATTCATTAGTCATTTTTGATTGGGACGGCACCTTGATGAATTCAACCGTCGACATCACTAAAGCAATTCAAGCAGCCTGTGTTGATGTCGGCCTACCTGTGCCAGATGACGAAAGGGCTAGCTGGGTTATTGGGTTATCGCTAGATGAGGCTCTCAATCATGTCGTACCCGACCTGACGGCAGAGCAACGGCCGCAATTTCTAGAACGGTATCGGGTTCATTTCCTTAGCCGTGATCCTGAGCTCGTTTTATTTCCGGGCGTTCAAGAAATGTTGCAAGTACTGCACGACGAAGGCGTGGCAATGGCTGTGGCAACCGGCAAGAGTCGTGTGGGATTGAACCGTGCTCTAGAAAACACAGGAATCGGCGATTTCTTCTTAACCACTCGTTGTGCCGATGAAACCTTTGGTAAGCCGCATCCCGCGATGTTGCATCAAATCATGGACGAAATCGGCACCGATCCTTCAACAGTAGTCATGGTGGGTGACACCTCGCATGACCTTTTGATGGCTGCCAACGCTGGGGTTCACGGTCTGGGCGTGTCCTATGGGGCTCACCTGGAGTCGGAGCTTCGAAAACATCCGCATCAAGATATCTTGCATTCAGTTAGCCACATGGATCAATGGCTCAATCAGCGAACCTGCCGATGGGCACCCCTGGAGACTTGAGATGGCACGTTTTAAATATCATGAACCGAGTAGTAGTGAAATCACGCCGGAACGTATTTGGCTCAAAAGACGGCAGCTGCTCAAAGCAGGCGCATGGCTAGGTGCGGGCGGCACCTTGCCTTTGGTAAGCGGTCTAGCATACGGTTCCAATCAAGATCAGTGGTCTCCACTAGAGGCCAAGCCTAACAATCAGTTCATGACAATGGAGACGTGGACTGACAAAAAAGACGTCACCACGTACAACAATTTTTATGAGTTCGGCCTCGATAAGTCGGACCCGTCCAAGTACGCTGGGGCCATGCAGGTAAAGCCATGGACCGTCGAGATCGAAGGTGAGGTGGCAAAGCCTGGGACTTACGGCATCGAAGATTTGTTGGCGTTGTCTCCCATGCAGGAGCGGGTTTATCGCTTACGTTGTGTGGAAGGTTGGTCAATGGTCATCCCATGGATCGGTTACCCCTTGTCAGACCTTTTGAGCAAAGTGGAGCCGACTGGAAATGCCAAATTTGTCGAGTTTGTGACCGATGAACAGCCTGATGTCATGCGGGGACTGAGCTCTTCAGTCATCGATTGGCCTTATCGCGAGGGGTTGCGTATGGATGAGGCTATGCATCCACTAACCTTATTGACGTTTGGCGTTTATGGCACTGTACTGCCGAATCAAAACGGTGCTCCCGTTCGTGTCGTGGTGCCTTGGAAGTATGGCTTCAAATCAGCCAAATCCATTGTCAAAATCCGTGTATCAGAGAAAATGCCTACGTCTAGTTGGATGGAATCAGGGCCCTCCGAGTACGGTTTTTACGCCAACGTCAACCCCGATGTGCGTCACCCTAGGTGGAGCCAAGCCACCGAGAGACGTATCGGTGAGGGGGGATTTGGAGGGCTTTTCGCGCCTCGTCGTCAGACGCAGATGTTTAATGGCTACGCCGACCAAGTGGCCAGTCTTTACGCCGGAATGGATTTGGCGAAAAATTTCTGAGCTGGAGTCCTTCGTTGCCTAGATTGTCCGCTGCTCAGGTCGACCGGTTCAAGCCCGTCTTGTTTTTGTTGGGCTTGTTTCCTCTGGTTCGCTGGATTTGGTTGGGCTGGCAAGATGAGCTGACGGCAAACCCAATGGAGTTTTTAACGCGATCATCTGGCACCTGGACGCTGGTTTGTTTGATGCTCACTCTAACGGTCTCACCCTTGCGCGAATGGTTTAACCAGCCCGCCTTGATTCGCTGGCGGCGGCTCATTGGTTTGTTTGCCTTCTTCTACGCTTTTTTGCACGCGATGGCATGGGCCTGGTGGGATCAAGGGTTCGGGTTAAGCGCTATGTGGCGTGATGTGATTGATCGGCCCTTCATCACGGTGGGCGTGCTTGCATTTGTTGTTTTGCTAGCGCTGGCACTGACCTCTAATTTATGGTCGATGCGCAAGCTCGGTAAGCGCTGGAAATGGCTGCACCGTTTCATCTACTTGGCTGGTGCCTTGGCAATTTTGCATTACTGGTGGCATAAAACTGGCAAAAACGATTTTGAGGAAGTAACTGTATACGGCATTCTCATGGCGATTTTGTTGTCTTGGCGGCTCGTTGGGCCCCGTTTGATCGCCAAAGTTAGGCCTGAAACAAAAAAAGTGTCGGTAAATTAGCCAATTCAGGCAACTTTTGCTCGCGCCAATTCGCGATGCTTAAGGTTTTGACCCATTCCTGATCGCCAGTCACATCGCGTGCGATACACAATCGTGTGTTTGGCGCGAGCGTCTCAATCAGGCTCTGAAACATTGCGTTGTTGCGGTAGGGCGTTTCAATCAATAGTTGCGTCTGTTGCTGGCGGGCTGATAGTTGTTCCCACTGCTTTAGTTGCTTGGTTCTAGCATCAGGTTTGACTGGTGCATAACCGTGGAAAGCGAAGCGTTGTCCATCCAAGCCACTGGCCATTAAACCTAACAAAATGGAAGAGGGCCCAACCCAGGGTTTGACTGTAATCCCAAGGTCATGTGCTAACGCCACAACGCGCGCCCCTGGGTCCGCTACAGCCGGGCAACCCGCTTCAGAGACCAGTCCTATGTCTTTTCCTTCCCTTATGGGCGATAACCATGTTTTGAGCGTGCGATCGTCGACTTTGTTGGATAGCGTTTTGATGTCAATGCTTTGTAATGGCTGCTCAAGGTCCACTAATTTCAAAAAAGCTCTGGCCGTTTTTGCGTTTTCTGCGATGTAGAAGCCCAATTTTGAAGCTTGTGACTGTGCGATGCGCGGTAACCAACCATCGATGGCGCTGTTTGAAAGTCCAACAGGGATCAGGTGTAGCGTGCCGTTATTATTTTGAGGCGATGGTGTTGGGCAGGTGGCAGAGGATTGGTTCATGTCAGCGTTGAAGTTAAAGGAGTTGATGCAAGACGATAACTGACAATTAAGGGTTAAGAGGGTCAGGAGGGTCAGGGGGGTCAGGAGGGTCTAGAGGATCTAAGCGGACTCGAGCTAGCATTTCGGTTAGTTTAATCAACGGAAGTCCGATGATGCTAGTCGGATCATCGCTTGATAGGCGGCTCAGTAGTGCAATGCCTAAACTCTCAGCCTTTGCACTGCCTGCCGTGTCGTAAGGTTGTTCGCGCCGCAAATAGTATTCAATTTGTGGCTGGCTTAGGCGTCTGAAGGTCGCTTGGGATTGGCTGACGCAGACCTGTCGGCTGCCTGGCGCAATCACGCAGATCGCGCTGTAAAACACACCAACCTGTCCAGACAGTTGCGTTAATTGCGCCACTGCTGCTGGGTGTGTGACGGGTTTGCCAAGGTGCTCGCCGTTGATATCGAGCACTTGATCCGCGCCGATAACCACTGCCTGCGGCCACTGTTTGGCAATCGACACCGCTTTTTGCAAGGATAGTCGTCGAGCCGTCGCTAGTGGCGTTTCACCTCGTTGCCTGGTTTCATCGATATCGGGTGACTCAGTCCTAAAATCAAGCCCCAATCGTGACAGCATATCGGCACGATATCGGGAGCCCGAGGCCAAGATGAGGGTTCGAGACCCATTGGTTGGTGATGAATGCATTTGTTTTATCAGGGGTTTTAGCGGTATGATAGCGGGCTTTGCTAAGTCTTGTGTCGTTCGCACATAGCAGGTTAGTAGCGGTTAGTGGCTCAACGCAGAGGCAATAGTAAAAAGTGAGACTGAAGAAGCGATAGTGGAAACTGTAGATCCAGGTGAGCAAGAGAGCGTGTGGCTGTCCGAACAGTCCTGGCGAGACTCGTGCCAAAAGACCTGGGGGCTGCCCAAACACATTGATCTGCTTCGGTTCGCGCAAGATGAGCAGTCTCTTAGTGGTGCATTCGGCTTGAACCGCTTAAAGCGGTTGCTGTCTGACTTGCCCGAGCAGCCATTTG
>JAWOGG010000203.1:0-2742 GCA_046497085.1 Orrella sp. | reverse complement strand
AAAAGCAGTACGCCGAATGCCATCCCCAGAGGGATATTTAGTTCAGCTGTTGACAAAATCTTGTGATAGTAGAGAGGATCTCCGAACTCAGCGCCTAGGCCAGTGGTTTTCCAAATCCATGTTATTTGATCAACAGGCACCAAATCGAGCGCGTTCATCAACACGATCCAGAGGAAGACGGTGAGCGCGAGTGGCGACACAAATCGACGAGACTCAGCGCTAGGCACAATGCTACGCGCCTGCGTTTCGACCATATCAATCAACAACTCAACGGCTGCTTGCATGCGACCTGGCACACCCGCTGTCGCTCGCTTGGCGCCGCGCCACATGAAGAAAATGGCAATAAAACCCATCAACAACGACCAAAACATAGAGTCGTAATTGATGACACTGAAATCAGCGATGAACTCTTGTTTACCGCCTACATTGTTGTTATGCACCAGATGGTGCTGGATGTAGTACGACTGTGGGGAAACGTCACCAGCGGCAGCCATTCAAATCCTTTTGTAATAAGTGTCAACCGCATAAACATCGGTCGAGCCATTCAAACAAACGGGGCACCCCACGGCACCCCGACCTCTATAGCGTCCTGCCAAGGCGTCCGCCCGTTACAAGCAGACCAACCCAATATCCCTTGAGAGCAGCAATCAACCCAAATATCGCCGCAATCCAATTAACCGCTTCACCACCGTATACCGCAAGCGCCCAAAGCAAAGCACCTGATACCAAAACTTTCAAGGCGTTGCCGAGCAAAAATACACCGGCTTTTGCCCCGCTTGGCTTAAATGTCGCCAAAACCAATCGACCGACAAAAAGTGCATTGGGGACCAAATAACACCCTGCACCCGCCAAGACGCTTAACGCTCCAGCCACCCCAGAAAAAACCAGGAACAGCAAACTAGTAACAACTGCAGCGGAAACTTGCCAAACAAAAATAACCAGCAATCCGCGACGACTACGATTCGCTATCTTTAACTTATCTTCATCACTTAACGTGATTCTTTGGTCATTCGCTGACGAGCTTTGGGTTTCCAACATCTTGCTTACCTGTTGAATCTGCGCACACGCAGCTGCGTCATTCGCACTTAGCATTTATTTACTGGGCTTTCCTGCAGAACATGTTCCGCGAACCAATGACTTAACCAATAACTTCTTAGTTCTTTCGGGAAAACCCAGTTGCTAATGCAAAGCCCACGGAGTATAGCGTGTTTTTGCGCCCCAGCGCAAAGGCCTTTTACTTGTGCTTAAAGGCCGGCGCACGCTTCTCAAGAAAGGCTTTCATACCCTCCTTCTGGTCTTCCGTACCAAACAAGGAATGAAAGGCTCGACGTTCAAAAAGCAGGCCCTCGCTCAACGGGCTTTCCCAAGCTCGGTTAACCGATTCTTTGGCCATCATGACAGAGGGCAGCGACATACTCCCAATGACCGTTGCCACTTCAACGGCCTCTGCCATCAAGCGATCAGTCGCCACTACCCTGGAAACCAATCCACTACGCTCAGCCTCGGCAGCGTCCATCATCCGACCGGTAAGCACCATGTCCATCGCTTTGGCTTTGCCAATTGCTCTGGGCAACCGTTGTGACCCACCAGCACCCGGCAAAATGCCGAGCTTGATCTCTGGCTGCCCAAACTTTGCGGTGTCAGAAGCAATAATGAAATCGCACATCATGGCGAGCTCGCAGCCGCCCCCTAGTGCATAGCCAGAGACCGCTGCAATAATGGGTTTGCGAATTCGCAACATGGTTTCCCAATTGCGGGTGATGTATTCAGACTTAAACACATCCATGTGCGTCCAATTGGCCATTGCTGCAATATCTGCACCAGCGGCAAAAGCCTTCTCGCTTCCCGTGATAATGATGGCACCAATATCGTCATCTGCGTCGTATTTGAGCAACGCCTGGCCAAGTTCGTCCATCAATGCATCGTTCAAAGCATTCAGCGCTTTGGGGCGGTTTAGAGTCAACAATGCCACTCGGCCCTGCACTTCTTGAAGAATCAAAGATTCGCTCATTCGTCTCTCCCTTGGTTTGTGCAATAAGATAGCAGGATCATGAAACAAACTCTACATTACAACGTTGACCCCTTCGATCCCGCCGGCCACCGGCTCAAAATACAACTGCAAATGCCTAAGCCCAAGGGCAAATCGCAGATTGTTAGCCTACCTAGCTGGATTCCTGGCAGCTACTTGGTGCGAGACTTTTCCCGGCATGTCGAAACCATGCGCGCCTGGTGCGGCAAAAAATCGCTCCACCCCAAAAAACTAGACACGAGCCGCTGGGTCATCGATGATTGCAACGGCCCACTCAATATAGAGATCACCGTTTACGCGTGGGACCTATCGGTCAGAGAGGCGCATGTCGACCAGTCACACGCTTTTTTTAATGGCACCAGTGTCTTTTTGATGCCAGAGGGCTTTGAGCACTTACCTTGCACAGTGCGTATTGCCCCCCCTCCTCACCCACTCAAATGGAAGGCTTACACCAGTATGCCGCCGATGGCAGGCCGCGTAAAACGCAATGCCCTTGGCTGGTTTATCGCCCCAAATTATGACGCGGTGGTGGACCACCCCTTTGAATTGGGCAATCCTCAAGTCGTGAGCTTTAAGGCTGGTGGTGCCATTCATGAAATGGTCTTTACGGGCGACGCACCGAACCTTGACTTAAAACGCATAGCCAAAGACTCACAACGCATTTGTGAAGCCCAAATTGAGCTGTTTGAGCCAGAGACAAAACAAGCCCCTTT
>JAWOGG010000280.1:0-5932 GCA_046497085.1 Orrella sp. | reverse complement strand
CAAGCATTTGGGGGACAAGCGCCTTGGGGCAATATCAGCACCCCTGGCTTGGGCCTGAGCCTTAGCTACTCGCCCACGCCTAGCGTTCAGTTAGGTGTGAGTCCGTCTATTAAATGGGCCGGTGAAGAGGGCGTAGGTACCGCATCGTCGGCGATATACGGGGCGGTGTTTAACGCCACCAACACGTTTTCTAAAGATCTTACGCTCGGACTCGGCGTGGGCGTGTTCCGCGAGCTCGGTGAGAACCAGCTGTTTCCTTTTTTGGCCATTAACTGGCAACTGACTGACGACTTAACCTTGAAGAATCCACTACCCGCAGGGCCGGCAGGCGGCGCTGGGTTGGAATTGTCATATGAGCTTAACCCTCGTTGGACCATCAGTGCGGGCGGGGCATATCGCAACTATCGGTTCCGCCTTAACGACAGTGGCCCGTATGCAGGTGGTATCGGTCAGAATAGGTTAATTCCTATATTTGCTCGAGCAAGTTACACAGTCGCACCATCCACATCAGTTGATTTTTACGCGATTGCAGCCACTGGTGGAAATGTTCAGGTCGAGTCAGCCGATGGCTCGCAAACCTTGAACACGGGCTACGACACCGGTCTTGGTCTGGCTGTTAATTTGTCCCATCGATTCTAGGGTGTCAAATGCGCGAGTTGGGGTCAGAGATCTCGCTACATTTTCTCTGACTCGCTAATTTTTTGTGAGTCAGGGTGCGTTGACCTGCTACCATCAATGCCGCCAAACACGGCTAAACATTTGACTCAGTGGCCAATACCGTGACCCTACCAATAGACCTCTGCTTGCCTAACATAGATCAACCGCTTTTAAAGTTATCGACCGCATCCAATGCTTTGCGTCGATTCGTCAAAATATGGCTATGTCTGGCCACGGTTGCTTTGTCCGGTTGCGCTGCCAGCCTTTTGTCCGGCGCCGGTCCGGACTACAGAAATTTGGTTGAAGCCACAGAAGACAAGGCGGTTGCCTTTGACATCATTGAGTTGTCTCCCGATACGATTACGCCCTATATGTTGCGCCCCTTGGGGGTTGATACCACGCTAGTTGATGGCGGTTTCTTGCCGGTCACGCTGATGCCTGGCGACATGATTTCCGTTATGTTGGCGCAGTCCGGTAAAACGCCAACGGTCTTTGCTTCTTTGTCTAGCGGCGGCACTCAGTTCACGGATGTTCGGGTTGACTATCAAGGCAATGTGGATATTCCGTATGTTGGCCAAATGCGGGCCACCGGACTCACCGCAAAGCAATTGTCTAATGCAATCAAGAAACGGCTATCACCCTCCGTGGACAGCCCTGAGGTTAGGGTGACGGTTACTAGCGATATTTCGGGATCCGTACTGGTATCAGGTGCGGTAAAAACCCCGGGACGATATGCCGCGGTTAAAGGACCGTTGACACTGTTAGACGTTATTACCCAAGCGGGCGGGGCAACGGCTGAACCTCATTTGATCAATGTGACCGTGCGTGAACCCAGTGGCGTCCAAGAAATTGGCTATCAGGATGTCCTTTACGGTAAAAACATGACATTAAGTCCGCGCTCAGAGGTGGTGCTGCAACGCAATCGGCAGAGCTTCATTGCCATGGGTGCTGTTAGTTCCCCCGGCCTGTTCGACTTGCCAAGCAGTCATCCCTCGCTTTTACAAGTATTGGGTGTGGTGGGCGGTTTGCAGCAAGCCACGGCAGATCCAGCCGGTGTGTTCGTGTTTCGCCGGGGCGGTTTTAACGACGCGGGTAAGCCAGTAGCAAAAGTGTTTCGGTTGGACATGAGTCGTCCAGAGGCGATGATGTTGGCGAGTGCATTTCAGGTTCAGCCAGAGGATGCGCTCTATGTGACTAACGCAGGTGTTTATGAAGCGCAGAAGATCATTTCGCCCATCGTGCAAATGATTATTTTGGGTAATACGGTTACGGGGAATTGACCTAATCAGTCGTCAGCGTTTGTACTTCCAGGAGGTTCCATGAAAATCGCAGTGGTTGGTGCAGGACTCATCGGACAGGCTTGGGCCATCGTGTTCGCCCGTGGCGGCCATGAGGTGGCACTTTGGGATGGACACGAAGAAGCGCTTAAACAAGCCCCATTGGTGATCGCTGACTTGGTGGCTGATTTGCAGGCCGCTGGATTAGTGACCGACAGTGGTGCGCTCTTATCGCGCATTCGGGTTGAACATACCCTTGAGGATGCGATAGCCGGGGCCGGTTACGTACAAGAGAACTTGCCTGAACGATTGGCAATGAAGCAAGAGATATTTGCCCGGCTCGATGAGTTGGCCGACGAGGAAGTGGTCTTGGCGAGCTCAACATCCAGTATTCCCGCCTCAGCCTTTACTGAGTCATTGCCAGGTCGAGGGCGCTGTGTGATCGCACATCCGGTCAATCCGCCTTATCTCGTGCCGGTGGTCGAGATTTGCGGCGCGCCGTGGACCGAATCCCAGACCATTCAAAAAACGTGGGACCTGATGCAGCAAGTCGATCAGCAACCTGTGCATGTCAAAAAAGAACTGGAAGGCTTTGTCTTGAACCGACTACAAGGGGCCCTGTTGCGTGAAGCCTTTCGCTTGGTTGAACAGGGCTATGTGGATGTCGATGGGTTAGATGCCACCATCAGAGATGGTTTGGGACTTCGATGGGCATTC
Organism: Orrella sp.; assembly: GCA_046497085.1. Lineage (GTDB taxonomy): Bacteria > Pseudomonadota > Gammaproteobacteria > Burkholderiales > Burkholderiaceae_B > Algicoccus. The sequence continues at coordinate 3,281 of JAWOGG010000280.1, read as the reverse complement.
ATGGGTCCGTTTGAAACGATCGACCTGAATGCCCCCGGTGGTTTGGCCGATTACGCGCAACGTTATGGCCCGCTCTATCAGTCAATCGCAACACAACAGACCGACACAAGTCCTTGGTCTGACGCATTGATTCAGGCAGTTGACGGTGAGCGTCGGGCGAGATTACCAAAGGAGCAGCTAGCGCAACGCCGCCAATGGCGCGATCGCCGTTTGATGGCCATGGCTGCTGACAGAGCTCGCCGCACCGCTGAAGATAATTAGTCCTACGTTTTATTGGCCACACCGGTTCAAGGAGACATCAATGAGAAAAGTCATCATCACGTGCGCCCCAACAGGCGCGATTCACACACCGAGTATGTCACCTCACTTGCCCGTGACGGCAGACCAAATCGCCCAAGCCGCCATTGACGCGGCCCAAGCCGGTGCGGCGATTTTGCATTTGCATGCGCGCGATCCCAAAGATGGTCGGCCTACTCAGGATCCTGAATATTTTCGACCATTTTTAGAAACGATCAAATCCAAGACGGATGCGGTGGTGAATATCACCACCGGCGGCAGTCCCCACATGACTGTGCAAGAGCGTATGCGACCCGCCATGACTTTCAAGCCTGAGGTGGCTTCATTAAATATGGGCTCCATGAACTTCGGTCTGTTTCCCATGCTTGACCGGTTTAAAACGTTTGAGCACGACTGGGAACGACAGCATCTTGAGAACAGTCGAGATCTTGTTTTTAAAAACACCTATCAAGATATCGAAGCGATCTTACGCATGGGGGCAGACAATGGCACGCGATTTGAATTCGAGTGTTATGACATCAGCCACCTCTATAACCTCGCCCACTTCGTTGAACGTGGCTTGGTCAAGGGACCGATATTTGTACAGTCTGTCTTTGGTATTTTGGGAGGCATAGGGCCAGACCCAGAAGATTTGATGCACATGCGACGCACCGCAGACCGCCTGTTTGGCGATCAATATCAGTGGTCAATCTTAGGTGCAGGACGCCATCAGGTTCCGTTGGCCACGATTGGTGCATCGATGGGCTCACACGTCAGAGTCGGGCTCGAGGACTCCTTATGGATTGCGCCCAAACAATTGGCCGCATCAAGCGCAGAACAGGTCAAGCGCATCAGAGTCATCCTTGAAGCTTTGAATCTGGAGGTGGCAACACCTGATCAAGCCCGCACGATTTTGGGTTTAAAGGGCGGCGATCAAGTCGAGTTCTAGATCTGGCTCCAAGGTCAGCTGAGGTCTCGTGGTCTGAGACCTTTCAAACACAGTGTTAGGCAAGTTTTGCAGTTGGGCGGGTGATCGCGCTGCTACAGGCCCAAAGGACGAAGGCATTGCATAGATGCCAAAGCCAGTGCAAGCCGCCCGTTTGCTCGCATAAGGGTGTGTCGAGTTGACGAGCGGTCAGTGACACCACAAAGACTCCCGCCCCTAGCCAGAGATAACGAGCGACAACCAATCCCTTCATTTGAGTCAGCGCGGCGTAGATAAGTAGCGAGAGCCAGGCACCCACATACAGTCCTGGCGGCAACCAAGAGACCGCTTGTTGCCAGTGTCCAAACAATCGCGTCACTAGTGCGATCACAGTCAGCATTAGCAATACACTAAGCACGGCGCGCCATCGTGATTGCGCCCAAGTGGTGCGTGGCAGTAAGTAGGCAAATGCCACCAAAAAAATGGCGATAAAAGCCACGTCTAACAAGCCGGTCAAACGATTCCCGAAGGTGTGAAACAGAAAGCTGCCAAGGCCAATGAGTGCGACACAGGCACCTAATAGGCGAGCACCTGTGCCTTTTTCAGCGCAACGCCAAATGAGTACAGCTGCAATCCAAAAGGCCAGGTTGGTCAGGGCATTGATAGGTTCGGCCCAGAAACTGGCGTCAAGGCGTTCGCAATAAATATCAACCGCTGTCAGCCATGCTTGCATGGTGATTTCAGACTCTCTGGTTTAACAACCTGCAAGGGTAGTGAGCTTGCATGTCAATCAAATGACAGTTTTGTCACAAAACCCTCGCAAGCGATGTCGACTTATTGCGGGTAGTAGACAGAAATCGTTTCGGCAATGCAGGCCGGCTTTGGTGCGCCATCCAATTCAACCGTAGCCTTAAACGTACACTCTAAGCCGCCGTCTTTGCGTTCATTGATGTTCGCAAGTTCATATTTGGCTCGTACTTGACTGCCGGAAGGCACGGGTGTCAGAAATCTGACTTTGTTCATGCCGTAATTGACGGCCATACTTGTTTCAGTTACTTCGAAGGTGTTGAACCTCATGCCTGCCAGTAAGGACAGGGTTAAATAACCATGTGCAATGGTTGTGCCGAATTTAGAGGCTTTGGCCTTTTCTGGGTCAACATGAATCCACTGAAAATCGCCAGTGGCCTCAGCAAACTTATCGATCCGAGCTTGGTCGACCAACCACCATTCACTGGTGCCGATTTCGGTGCCGACCAATGACTGTAATTGTGCAAATTTAACTTGCCGCATGAGCGCTGCTCCCCTGTAAAGTTAGACCTTCATAGTATTGCTATCTAGGATATCTAAAAAACAACTGGGAGAGGGATGATGATCACAATCTGGGGGCGGCTTAATTCGCTCAATGTGCAGAAGGTGTTGTGGACGATGCACGAGCTAGATCTGCCATATGAGCGCATTGATGCCGGATTGCAATATGGGGTCAACGATACCGCAGCCTTTAAAGCCATGAACCCAAATGGATTGGTGCCAGTTTTAAAGGAAGACGACTTTATTCTGTGGGAGTCTCACGCCATTCTCCGCTACTTGGCGTCACGGTATGGGCGCGGCAGTCTCTGGCCGGCAGACGATCGTACCGCTGCCAGGGGTGATCAATGGATGGATTGGTGTAGCAACATCGTCTGGCCGGCCATGCGTCCCGTCTTCCAAACTTTGGTGCGCACCCCCGAAGAGCAACGAGACATGCAAGCCGTGGCAGTGGGTCTTGCCCAAGTGGCGACGATTTTTCTCATGCTTGAGAATCACCTTGAACGACACGATTTTGTTGCCGGTGATGTTTTTACGATCGCTGACATCCCGATGGCTTTATTGGTGCATCGTTGGTATCACTTGGCCAGCGAACGACCCCAGACGCCCGCCATTGATAAGTGGTTTAAGCGTGTCAGTGCGCGTGAGGGTTACCTGAAATATGGTGCTGCGCCCTTGACTTAATGTGGACGTGCTTTAGGCCATTACGAGTGGCGAGCAGGTGCTCGCCACTGTTGTGCCGTGATGAGTGCAGCCCCAAAGACCATCAGCACAG
>JAWOGG010000275.1:0-6150 GCA_046497085.1 Orrella sp. | reverse complement strand
CGACCTGCTCCTGATCCCGGTCAACGATGGCTATCCGCGCGCCCAAGGATGCCAAATGCTTGGCGCAAGCTTGACCGATACCACTAGCGCCACCAGTGATGAGCGCCACGCTGTTATTGATGTCCATTTTTATCTCTGACAAATGAAAAAAATAGCCGTCTGGTTTCTGCTTATTTTTAAAGCAGACCTTGAACGGCTATTTATTCGAAACTGGTAGGCGGTATTGGAGTCGAACCAACGACCTCCACGATGTCAACGTGGCGCTCTAACCAACTGAGCTAACCGCCTGAAAGAGCGCTAATATACCCCGTACATATGCAGGCTGTCAAAGTGGGGTTGACGAGCTATTGGCAGCTTGAACTGCTTGCAGAAAGTCATGCATACGGTCCGCTGATTTCACCCCGGGTTCGATCTCAACACCGCTACTGACATCAACCGCCCATGGCTGAACCTGATTAAGAAGGGTTGCGACGTTTTCTGAATTAAGGCCGCCGGACAGAATCATGGGGACTGATTTGGGTACTTTGGCCAATAAGCTGCGATCAAACCCGTGCCCACTGCCACCATATGAAGGCGTATAACTGTCAAATAGCCACGCTTTGGCACTGGCGTACTGTGCACAGGCATGGGCGAGATTCTCTGGTGTATCTAGGCCTGGAGCCCCTACTCTAAATGCTTTGATATAAGGCAACCCATAACGCTCACAGTCTTTGGGCGACTCTGCGCCGTGAAACTGCAAATAAGTCGGTCGTACAGCTGCAATCACCTGATGGACCAACTGTTCATCAGGTTCGACAAACAAAGCAACCGTAGACACAAACACAGGGACGTCAGCGACGAGCTGACCGGCATCAACCGGATCAAGGTAGCGTTTACTTTTGGGGTAAAAAACAAATCCTAAGGCGTCCACGCCCAAACCCACAGCGCAGGCGATGTCTTGCGGTCTGGTTAATCCACAAATCTTGATACGTGTTCTGGAAATCTGGTTGGGTTGGTTCATCACAAAAGGTAGTGTTTGATGGCTTGGGTGGTCGTTGGTCGTGTCATTAAAAAAAATTCTATATTTTTAGGAGATCATCAGCTTCTAGCGTGGGTGATGGTTTTAACAGCGCCACTGGATACTCAACCTGACTGAAGTATAGACCGGCTGCGGCAAACGTCGGCGCTGCCACGGTTCTATCACACTCTCTTAAGACCATTTCTACGTGACTAGGTTCATTTTTACCTTGGCCCACCAACACCAGCTCACCCACTATATTTCTAACCATGTGATGCAAGAACGCATTCGCTGTCAGGCCGATCATGACGAAGTCACCCGTCCGCGTAACAGTCAATGATTGCAAATCTCGCACCGGTGAAGCCGCTTGACACTGAGAAGATCTAAAACTAGAAAAATCGTGTTTGCCCACTAAGCAATTGGCAGCTTGTTGCATCCGCACTTCATCGAGCGGTCTGAAGCACCAGCCCGCCCTACTCGCCCAAAGTGGCTGTCTAACAGGCGTGTTCAGAATAAGGTATTGATACGTTCGTCGGACTGCACTGAAGCGGGCATGAAACCCTTGATCGACAGGCTGGGCCCATTGCACCGCAATGGAGGCCGGCAATAAACTGTTCAGTCCTCTTACCCAAGACACCATATCGCGACTGACAGGACTGTCAATGTGAATCACTTGATTTAAAGCATGCACGCCCGTGTCTGTGCGACCGGCGCATACCGTGGCGACAGGCTGTCCAACAAATTCAGCCAAAGCCCGCTCTATTTGGTCCTGTACTGTCAGGCCAGAAGGCTGGGTCTGCCAACCCTGCCACGGTGTGCCGTCGTAAGACACACCGAGCGCGATTCTTTCCACTGAAACTGAGCTCATCTAAACCTCAGCTTAACGTGCCTCATGCGGAGCCGTCATTTTTTGGGGGGGGCTTTGTATCAGTTTTATTGGTAGGCGATTGCGCGCCGTTATCGGCTTCCTTGGGTGCACCAGAATCACTGAGGGTGTCAGAAGGCTCTTCATTCAGAGACAAATCAATACTTTCTAACTTTTCTTTGAAGGCCATTTCAGGAGTAACACCGGTTGTTGTGGAGGCCATTTCATTGCGCGATGTGGCTCTCAATGCCCAAGCAAGAATCAACGCAAACAAAGCCAACACAATCGCAATCGAAGCCGCCACATTGTCGGACACCCAGTCCATGGCACTCGTCACAGCGTCTTTAGCAGGTTCAGAAGATTCAGAAGATTCAGCGCTAGACGCAGCTCCGTTGGGTGCGTCTGACCCTGTCACAACTGCATCGCCATTCGCACCCGCACCAGCACCCGCACCAGCACCCGCACCAGCACCCGAATCCGCACCTGAATCCGAACCAGCGGTGGATTCTGTCCCAGCCGAACCACCTGAGATGGCGTCAGCCCCTTGAGCTGTCCCAGCACCCTCACCATCGGCAGAACTCTCTGAGGGCGCGCCATCGATAGGCGCTGCGCCCGATGTAGTGCTGTTTGGAGAAACCGAAGTGCCAGTCGCTGCAGCGTCGGCCTTAGTAGAGCCGCTCGAAGCAGAGTCGGTCGCACTTGAGCCAGTCCCGCCTGCCGCATCAACTGAGCTACCCGTTCCTGCCGCAGAGGTACCGGCACTGCTCGCGTCGGTATTATTGTTTGTGTCGTTGGCTTGATTGGAGTCAGCATCCTTGTTCGCAACTTCGGCAGAGCTCGTTTGTGCAGTACCAGCGCCATTGGTAACCGACTGATCAGACTCATTACCACTCTGAGAATTAGTCTCGGCCTCAGAAATGGCGCCCTGCAGGGCTTCGACATTACTCTCTAAAGCGTCCGTACGGGCTTGTTCTTCAGCGACAGCCCTAGCCTGGGATGTTTGTCGATCTGCTTCGGCATCGGCGTCAGAAGATGCTGAGGATAATCTGACTTGATCTTGCTCTGACGGCGCCGCAGGCGTTGTGGATTCTTGGACCTGACCTCGGTTCTGATCGGCAGGTGTTGGAGTGGCTTGCGTGTCAGCAGAAGTTGCAGGCGCAGCTGAACCACCGCCTCTCATGCGTTGGAAGGCCTGCACATGGGCAAGGTAACGAGCCTTAGCAAACGCTGGGTCAACCGCTCTGACTGAATCAGCGTCAGGGATATTGAGTGCTGCGCCAGTCTTAAGCAGATTCATGTTCTCTGACATGAACGCATCCGGATTGGCTTCGAATAGAGCCCAAAGTCTCTGGTACAAGTTGGCGCCTGAGACTGGAAACTGGTTGGCAATTCCAATCAGTGTGTCGCCACGGGCGACGGTCACGCTCTGGCCACTGGGCAGTCTGACGCTCGGTGGCGGCAACACAATCACACTACTCTGAATCACTCGGTTTGCAGAGCCTGTCGAGACATTCAACAGCACATTGATAACTGTCTCGGAGGAGACCTCGGGAGAGGACAGGCGCACCAATCGACTTGATGCATCGTTGCCCGGAAAAACAGACACTTGCAAACTTTCTAGCGCAACAGGTGGTTTAAGGCCTGACGCTTGCCAAGTCGCAGTATCGGGCAAAGTCACTTCAAGCGTCTCGCCATCAGCGGTTTTAACGTTGCGTAATGGGACTTCAACGACCAAGGCCTGGCCAGGCGAGGAGCTCACTCTACTATGCCCAACGTCAAACGCTTGGGTAACAGGCACGAATAACAACAACGCGAGCATTAAGCCCGTTGATTTAAATCGACTATGTAAAGTCAATGTCTTAGATGTCATCAAAACGCACCATATAACCGTGAATAACCGACTAGCTGTTGGCTAGTTCGGTGAACCCTCTCGGGAGTTGATACATAATGTAACAAAAATGGCGTATCACCGTGTCAATAAAATGCCCAGCATACGGCGTAGCGGTTCGGCTGCACCCCATAACAATTGGTCACCCACCGTAAACGCGCTCAAATACTCAGAACCCATAGACATTTTGCGCAAGCGCCCGACTGGGATATCAAGCGTGCCAGTGACAGCCACAGGCGACAAATCGCGCATACTCGCCTCGCGTTCGTTAGGCACCACTTTAGACCATTCCGTGCCGTTTGCGATAATGTCATTGATTTCATCAATTGGCACATCACGTGTGAGTTTGATCGTCAGCGCCTGACTGTGGCAGCGCATGGCGCCAATTCTCACGCAAAGACCATCGATGGGAATAGGCGCCAATTCAAACCCTTCCCCGCGCCCCAAGATCTTGTTGGTTTCCACTTCGGCTTTCCACTCTTCACGCGAAACACCGTTACCTAAGTCTTTGTCGATCCAGGCAATTAAATTCCCTGCCAAAGGCTCACCAAAGTGTTGCGCGGGTAGCTTTCCACTTCGCTGAAGATCGATCACACCGCGATCAATATCCAAAATCGCAGAAGCGGGATCAGCCAGCAAACCGCTTACCTCACTGTTAATCAAACCATATTGAGTCAGCAGCTCACGCATATGCTGGGCGCCACCGCCAGAGGCGGCTTGATAGGTCATGCTACTCATCCACTGCACCAGACCCGCGTTAAAAAGGCCCGCCAACCCCATCAACATACACGAAACCGTGCAATTGCCACCCACAAAGTTCTTTACCCCGCGCGACAACGCTTGATCAATCACTGGCTGATTAACAGGATCAAGCACGATGATGGCTTCTGGATCCATACGCAAGGTGCTTGCGGCATCGATCCAATAGCCATCCCACCCCGCTTCGCGAAGCTTGCCGAAGACTTCCGTGGTGTAGTCACCACCTTGCGCCGTGACGATAATAGGCAGCTTTTTGAGTGCATCAATATCGTAGGCGTTTTGCAGTGGTGTGGCACCTGCCCAATCGGGGGCTTGACCACCTGCGTTACTGGTGGAGAAAAAAACGGGATTGAGCTTCTCAAAGTCGTTCTCTTGGCGCATGCGCTGCATTAACACCGACCCGACCATTCCGCGCCATCCAACAAAACCCACTGATTGATTCATACCGACACCCACTTGTTTCGCACTCACTATGTGCGCTCGTTTCATAAAAAAGCCCACCAAAACGCGGTGGGCTTGAAGCATTCAACCGCTAATCACATCATAACGCGGCTAATACCGCATCCCCCATTTCTGAGGTACCCACCTTAGTTGTTCCCGGCTCAAAGATATCGGCCGTGCGAAGCCCCTTGGCCAAGACAGCTTGAACCGCGGTTTCAATTCTGGCCGCGGCAGCCTCTTGGTTAAGCGAGTAACGCAACAACATGGCGGCCGACAATATCGTCGCCAATGGATTGGCAATGCCCTGGCCTGCAATATCAGGGGCAGATCCGTGACTTGGCTCATAAAGTCCTTGCCCGGATGCATTTAAAGACGCTGATGGCAACATCCCTATCGAACCGGTCAACATAGATGCTTCATCTGACAAGATATCGCCGAATAAATTACCCGTCACAATCACGTCGAAAGCTTTGGGATCACGCACTAGCTGCATAGCAGCATTATCAACGTACATATGCGATAACGACACCTCAGGGTAATCTTTGGCGACCTCAGTAACCACGTCGCGCCAGAGTTGCGATGTTTCAAGAACGTTGGCTTTATCGACGCTGCAGAGCTTATTCTGGCGTTTTTGGGCGGCTTGAAACCCTAGGTGCGCGATGCGACGGATTTCCGTTTCTGCATAGCGCATGGTGTCAAATCCCTCGCGATCCCCTTCAAATGGACCATCGCTCGCCTGACGAATGCCACGTGGCTGTCCAAAATAAATGTCGCCGGTCAGTTCGCGCAAAATCAAAATATCCAAACCAGACACCACCTCGGGTTTGAGCGACGAGGCATTGGCGAGTTCAGGGTAAAGAATGGCAGGTCGCAGGTTGGCAAACAAACCCATGGCCTTGCGTAACCCTAAAATCGCCTGTTCGGGACGGTGCTCCCTAGGCAATTTGTCATATTTCCAATCACCGACGGAGCCGAACAGCACCGCTGCGCTGGCCTGAGCCAACTCAAGGGTCGCCGGCGGCAAAGGATGACCATGCAAGTCGTAAGCCGTTCCACCGACAGGTGTTTTTTTTAGTGTTAACGACAAGTCTAAAGCCGTGAGAACCCGGCAGGCTTGTTCAATGATTTCTGGACCAATGCCATCACCTGGCAGAACAGCAATTTGCTGACTCATCGATTCACCCCCACAGGCTCTACACT
>JAWOGG010000272.1:0-7949 GCA_046497085.1 Orrella sp. | reverse complement strand
ATCTGCACCAAGACTGGTGTTAAGGGTAACTCTCGGACCGCTCTTTGCATGGCAAGTAGCGTGGCTTGCAGGATATTTAAAGAATCGATTTCTGCGACATCGGCCCAAGCAATCGCCCACGCCAAGGCACGAGCTTTGATTTCGACCGCTAATAACTCACGGCGGCGCGGGGATAGTTTTTTAGAATCGGTCAGCCCTTCAATCGGATGCTCAGCATCTAAAATCACGGCTGCGGCGTATACCGAACCAGCAAGTGGTCCACGTCCTGCCTCGTCAACACCCGCCCAATGTTGGGCCGTCACGATGAACCCTCCAAAACCTTCAGAATCGCGTCAGCCGAACGCTGCGCCGTGCCGCATCGTAAAGTTTGGTGTAGGGCTTTAAACTGGGTTTGGATTGCAGCGCGTCTGTCAGTGTCTTGCCACAATTCCCAAAACGTTTTTGCCAAATGATCTGGCGTGGCCTCATCCTGAAGGATCTCTGGCACCACAAACTCACGACTCAACACATTTGGTAGACCTACCCATGGCGAAGTTGGCTTGTCTTGTCCCGATTTCCACGCCATGATGCGCCTCATCCAAGGCGACAGCACGTAACTGATGACCATGGGACGCTTGAACAAAGCTGCTTCTAAGGTGGCCGTGCCGCTGGTCACTAGAGCCATGTCGCATGCAGCCAAAACCGACCAAGAGATAGGCTCGCCTGCGCGAGAGCTTAGGTCATCTGGTGTAAGAACCTTAAGATTTTTAACCGGGTATTCGGCTAACAAAGCCATGAATTCAGCCTGTCGGGTTTCATTGACCATGGGCACTAAAAACGTCAAGGAGGTGTCGCGCTCTTGAAGTCGTTGGGCGGCCTGTAAAAATCTCGGTCCCATTAGACGAATCTCAGATGAGCGACTACCCGGCAATATCGCCACCACACGGGCCTCGGCGTCCAATCCCATGGCTACCCTAGCGCCATGCTGGTCAGGCTCTGGCGCTATAGAATCGGCCATCGGATGGCCCACATAGGTCACTGGAATGCCTTCTTTTTGATAGATCTCGACTTCGAATGGGAACAGGACCAACATGTGTGAGACGGCTTCACGAATATGGTAAATGCGTTCATAACGCCAGGCCCAAATAGAGGGCCCTACAAAATGAACCGTCGGGATGCCTTTTTTACGAAGCTTGTGCTCCAAGCGAAGATTAAAGTCAGGTGCGTCAATACCTAAGAATAAGTCGGGACGCTCAGTGAGCCAGCGGTTAGATACACGACGATAGATTGAAAGCAATCGGGGTAAGCTTTTGATCGCATCGACATACCCAAACACCGACAAAGCGTTCATGGGCTCCCAAATATCAAGCCCGGCGGCTTGCAGTCGGGGCCCACCAATACCACCCGCTTCAAAATTGGGACGTTGTTGCAAAAGGCCCTGCAAGACCTCGGCTGCGATTAAGTCACCCGATGGCTCACCGGCCACTAGCCCCAATTTGACGGTCATGGGCGAATAATTCCCCTGCTACTGTTGTCTAAGAAAGCTAACAATGTATCTAAGACAGGCACGCTGTCGGCATCCAACCGCTGACGCTCAATGAGTTGCTCCCGGGCTTGGTCAATTGTTAGGCCACGACGATAGATGATCTTGTAGCCCTCTTTCAGGGCAGCAATGGCCTCGGCAGAAAACCCACGCCGCTTAAGCCCCTCGGCGTTGATACCAACGGGTACGCACGGGTTACCCGAACCCATCACAAAGGGCGGTACATCCTTGTGCAAAGCACTTGAGCCACCCACCATACTGTGAGCACCAACCTTGCCAAACTGGTGCACCGCGGCAAGGCCACCGACAATCGCCCAGTCGCCAATGTGAACGTGTCCGCCCATTTGTACGCCGTTGGCCAAGATCGTTTGGTTTCCAACTTGGCAGTCATGGGCAATATGGACATATGCCATGATCCAGTTATCAGAGCCGATTCTAGTGACCCCAACGTCTTGGACGGTACCTGTGTTCATGGTGACATACTCGCGCACCATGTTTCGGTCACCTATCTCAAGTTGGGTTGGCTCCTGAGCATATTTTTTGTCTTGTGGCATGCCACCGATAGAGCAAAAGCGGTAAAACACGTTGTCGCGCCCAATTCGCGTGTGCCCGTCGAGAATACAATGTGGGCCAACTGTCGTGCCTTGGTCGATGCTGACATTGGGTCCAATGACAGTATAAGGACCAACGGTTACCGTTTCGTGTAGCTGAGCAGCGGGATCAACTATGGCAGTGGGGTGGATTTTTTCTGTCATTGTGCGCTCGCGGGTCGAATGGCACACATGAGTTTGGCCGACGCCGCCTCGTGTCCATCGACCTTGGCGAACGCCTGATATTTGCAAATGGTTCGACTCAAGCGCTCTGCCAAGACTTCAAGGTGCAGTTGATCACCTGGCACGACAGGACGACGGAAGCGCGCACCATCAATACCCACAAAGTAATAAAGCATCTCTTCGTCGGCGGCTTTCAAGCCGGTCTCGTCCGCAAACGAAAAAATGGCTGCTGCTTGCGCCATCGACTCAAGAATCAAGACCCCTGGCATCACTGGGTGATGAGGGAAATGGCCGGTAAAAAAAGGTTCGTTGATGGTCACATTTTTGATGGCATGGATGGATTTGCCAGGGACCATATCAATCACGCGATCCACCAAAAGCATGGGATAGCGATGCGGGATTTGATCAAGAATGCCTTTGATGTCGAGTTGCATACGTATTCCTAGAGTAGGCAAATATGAATATTTGCGCCAAATATAATTCATTCCATCAAAAGCTGTTGGGTGGCCACTTAAAACTGACTATCTTCGCGGCGGCGCCCTCATCCGGTCGAGTGAGCGCGGCAACTGCTTTTAATGACGTTCCAGTTTTCTGAGTCGCTTGCGTAAGTCAGATAGATGGCCTATGACAGCCGCATTTTTTTGCCAATCTGAGTGAGGTGCTGAGGGCAGAACACCTGTATAACGCCCCGGTGTGGGTAAATCAGTGGTTATTGCGGTGCCCCCCGAAATATGTACGTCATCACCAATCGTTATGTGACCTGACAACATGGCAGCGCCGCCGATCGTACATCGCGCACCAATTCGGGTGGATCCGGCGATACCAACACAAGCCGCCATTGCCGTGTGATCGCCAATTTGACAGTTATGTGCAATCATAATTTGATTGTCGATTTTGACGCCGTTGCCAATGATGGTGTCGTCTAGAGCACCCCGATCAATGGTTGAGTTGGCACCAATTTCAACATCATCGCCAATGCTCACCCCACCTAGCTGGGCTATCTTTCCCCATGCACCAGGTGCCGCGGTTGGATTTGGTGCAAAACCAAACCCATCGGCCCCAAGCACCACACCAGAGTGCACCAGGCACCGACGGCCAATACTCACACGATCGTAACAACGTACACCAGCGTATAAGGTGCTGGCCTGACCAATCAAGCAGTCGCTTCCCACCACGGTGTGGGCCTGAATCTGTACATCACTTTCAATCCGTGAGCGTGGCCCAATCACCACAAATGGACCGATGCTAGCTGTTGCATCAATGTGAGCACTAGGATCGACGATAGCCGTTGGATGTATACCGACATTCGCTGCGGGCTGCCTAGCTTGATCGAACCAACGGGCAACCAAGGCATATAACAAATAAGGCTGAGCACAGAGCACAACACCGAATCCGCGATCGCGACAAACTTGCTCGTTTAACTGATACAAGGCCTCAGTCATGATGACAGCACACGCTTCGGTTTTTTCTAATTCTGTTTGGTACTTTGGGCTGACGATGAATGATATTTCACGTGCGCTCGCAGAGCTCAATGGACCAATCCCTTGTATGGGATGATCTTCACCGAATCGTTCGCCACCTTGAGAGCGAGTCACTAGCGCTGACGCTTCAGGAATCGTCTCTAGAAGCTGTCTCAGCGTTGGCGCCTTCGCGGTATCCAAAATTACGGGCATGGTTGTGATACCGGAGTCAGCGCTTAATCGAGTGCTTTGATCACTTTGTCGGTGATATCAACACGTGGGCTAACGGTGACAGCATCTTGAAGAATTAGATCGTAATTCTCTTCATCAGCGATAGTCTTGATTGCGACATTGGCTTGTTCGATGATGACTGCGAACTCCTCATTGCGTCGCCGATTGAAATCTTCTTGTATCTCGCGCTGTTTGCGTTGCACTTCTGAATCTAAGTTCCCCAACTCACGCTGACGGCGATTGCGATCGCTTTCAGGCAGTACTGGGGCATCTTTTTCAAAGGCCTGTACTTTTTTGCGGAGGTCCGCAATTAGTTTTTGCAGTTCTTCATTACGATTCTCAAACTCGGCGTCAATCTTGGTTTGAGCCTCTTGGGCCGGTTTGGAATCTCGTAAGATACGTTGTGTGTTCACAAAGCCAATTTTTGAACCCGTCTGCGCAGTGGCTTCGGCAGTTTCTGATTGTGCACGCACGTCGGAGACACCAGTGACCAGCAGTAGAGCTGATGACGCAATCGCGACTAGAGCAAGTTTTGTAACCACCATCTTTCCATCCAACATTTTATTTCACCATTTGTATTTAACCATGACTGTCTGACACCGCAAGAAACTGAAGTGATCGTCTCTTAAAAGGTGGTACCGACTTGAAACTGAAACACTTGAGTGTCGTCACCAGTTTCTGCGTTTAAAGCCTTAGCGTACACCAACTGCAATGGTCCCACAGGCGACAACCATGACAGGCCAATACCCGTAGAGTAACGCAAGTCACCTAGATCAATCGAACTGCTAGAGCCTGAACCAGTGTCGCCATAGACTTGACCGCCATCTGCGAACACAAACATCCTAAGTGTCTGATCGCGCTGGGTTCCGGGAAACGGGAAATAAAACTGAAGGTTACCAACAACCCGTTTTGAGCCACCTAAAAAGGTGCCTGTCCTGGTATCTCTTGGGCCTAAAGAGTTGCCCAAATAACCGCGTACTGTTCCGATACCACCAGCGTAAACGGTTTTAATAATAGGAAATGGGTTGTCGGTGCCGTAGACATCTCCGTAGTCAAACAAACCATTGAAGGCCAAGGAATACTTTCTACCTAACGGCAAGTAGTGCTGATACTGCGCACTCAACATATAGTATTCAAGGCTTAAGGTTCCAACTGTAGCACCCAATCTGATGAAATTACCTTTGGTCGGGTACAACAAGCTGTCTCGGGTGTCGCTGGTCCAACCCACATTGAAAATAGCCGAGTTGGTGTTTTGCCCATAGGCATCCACATAGTCTTCGTATGCAGCTGGCGAATCATCATAGAGGCCAATCGTATCGTACTCGTAGTCAACTCCCAAACTAATGCGGTCAAATTCTGTGATGGGCACCCCAAAACGGAAACCTGCCCCGGCTGACTTGACTTCGTAGTTACCAGGGTTATTCAAACTTGGGGTCACCGTACGATAAAACGCCGAGGTTGTTCGACTGACACCATCAAGCGTCCAATAAGGATCGGTGTGTGACAACACGAACGTGCGTGAATCTTGACTGGTATTGATACTGAAATCTAGCCCAGTGCCACTACCAAAGGCGTTGTCCTCAGAAATACCGGCGCTTAAGATCACACCATCGGTTTGTCCGTATCCAATACCTAAGTTCAAGGCACCGGTTTGTCGCTCCTCAACCTCTACATTGACATCGACTTGGTCAATTGAGCCGGGCACTGGTTCGGTGTCCAAATCAACCGTTTGGAAGTAACCCAAGCGCTCTAGCCGGTCTTTAGACAGTTTTATCGCTTCGCCGTCATACCAGGCTGACTCCATCTGGCGAATTTCACGCCTAGCGACAGAATCCTTGGTGCGCTCATTGCCTGTGATTTCGATATTTCTGACATAAACCCTTCGGCTAGGATCCACAAAAAAGGTGACGTTTACGGTTTGGGCGTCGCGATCTAGGACAGGGTTTGGATTGACGTTAGCGAAGGCATAACCCAAGCCACCTAAGTAGTTACGAATGGCCAAGCTGGTTTCGTTAGATTTAGCGCCAGAAAAAGTCTCACCAGCCTTTATTTTGAGCAAGTCATTGATTTCATCTTCCAAGCCCAGCAAATTACCGGCGACATTGACTTCTTCAACGGTGTAAGGCTCGCCCTCACTGACGGTGAGTGTGATGAATATGTTTTCCCGGTCAGGCGAGATGGTCACCTGGGGGGGCTCCATGCGGAACTCAAGATAGCCACGATCCAAATAATAGGATCGGATCGTTTCCATGTCAGCAGCCAGTTTTTCTCCGGAATAGCGATCGGTTTGTGTGTACCAAGTCAGGTAGCCAGTGGTGGTGAGTGACATGAGATCAAGTAAGTCACTCTCAGAAAACGCTTCATTCCCGATAATTCGAATTTCTGTGATTTTGGCGATCGAACCTTCAAAAATATCGAAGTTAATACCGACACGATTGCGAGGCAATGGCGTGATCGTTGATGTTATTTCGACGCCATACTTACCTTTCGTGAGGTATTGCTGTTTGAGCTCTAACTCGGCTTGCTCCAACATGCCTTGGTCAAACACGCGCCCTTCGCCAAAACCCACTTGCCTTAAAGCATCGACGATTTGTTTGCTTTCGAACTCTTTCATGCCAATAAATGACAAAGAGGCAATCACTGGACGCTCACGAACAGAAACAACCACGATATCGTTGTCTGTGCTGATTTGGACATCACTAAAAAAACCTGTGCCATACAAATCACGGATGGTCTCTGTGGCCATCTGCTCGGTGAAACGTTCACCAACATTGACTGGAATATAGGCGAACACCGTCCCTGTCTCAGTTCGTTGAATGCCCTCAACGCGTATATCTTTGACAATGAAAGGAGTGAACGCAAACGCCGAGCTTGAGAACGCTAAGGCGACAAGCGAGAAAGCCAAACGTGACATCAAACGGCTTAAATTAACGCATGCCAAGAACGAGGCAAAAACTTGGCGGCTATTGAAAAGTGGCATGCGTAGGTCTCTCCGTCAAACGGGCGTATAAGAAATCAATCCCGCATTTTACGGGACATTACGACTAACTCAAAAGACGGGTCAGATCGTTAAATATGGCGAGTGTCATTAGTCCACCGAGCACCAAAACCCCAGCTCTCTGTCCGACTTCCATCCACTTGGCAGGCACGGGCTTACCACGCACCATTTCAACCAAGTAGAACATCAAATGACCACCGTCTAGCATGGGTATAGGTAGAAGGTTTAACACGCCAATGCTGACGCTGACGAGCGCTAAAAACGCAATGTATGATGCAAAACCGATGCGTGCGGTCTGGCCGGCATAGTCAGCAATAGTGACAGGACCGCTGATATTCTTCCAAGAAACCGCGCCGGTCACCATTTTGCCTAGCATTTTAAGAGAAAACCACGCCGTCTCGAAAGTACGGACTGAACCCAGCCATAAACTATCTAATGGCCCATGTTGCACAGTCACCATCGGTACGTCGGTACCTAAAGACACGCCAATTCTTCCGATGGTGACACCGTCTTCAGACTGTTCAGCCAATGGCGTCACCGATAGCGCGAGGCTTGCCCCATCCCGATTAATGGTGAGCGGTAACGTTTGACCTGCACTGTCTTTGACCAGGTCTATCATTTGCCGAACATCGGGATCTTGTAGATCACCGATAGATGTGACCACGTCACCGCTTTGTAGTCCAGCGGCTGCCCCCGCACTATCAGACTGGACTTGACCTATACGCGGTTGACCGGTGGCAAGCGCCATGCCTGCTGAGGCCAAAGAATCAGACTCTGGGTTCGCCCCTGAGGAAGGCAAGGTCAATGTGGTTTGGATTGGGCGGTCAAATCGATCGATCCCCAAGTTAACCGTGCCACCCGATACGCTTTGATCTAGTAGTTGCCACCTAACATCACGCCACGACGTGACAGGTGTGTCGCCGACATTTGTAACCTTATCACCAGCTTGGATGCCAGCCTCATAG
>JAWOGG010000267.1:0-9931 GCA_046497085.1 Orrella sp. | reverse complement strand
AGTAGGTCATCGTCAAGCTCTTACGACCCCAAACCCCCGCCCCTCCATAAGCGGGGGTTTGGCTTTTTATACCCTTCAAATACACTATCCGTTCGATTGCTATCGCATCGGCTCGCCACAGTATTAAACTAAGTCCCTATGCGTGGACAAGACATCACTGACCTGATTTTGTTATCGGCCATCTGGGGCAGCTCGTTTCTGTTCATGCGCCTAGCTGTCGGTGACCTCGGTCCATTTCCCCTGATGGCCATGCGTACCGGTTTCGCACTCTTAGTCATCCTGCCCCTATTGTTATGGCGCCACGGCATTCCTTCTCTCATTAAGGACTGGAAACCGATCTTTATTGTGGGTATTGTGAATGCAGCGATTCCCTTCTCTTTGCTTGCTTATGCTGCGATCACCATTCCAGCTGGCGTTCTGTCGATTCTTAATGCAGCCACTCCCCTGTGGGGTGCCACGATTGCGCTACTTTGGTTGAAGGACAAACTCCCTTGGCCACGGATATTTGGTTTGATTGTTGGTTTCAGCGGCATTATCTTGCTTGTTTGGGACGAGTTCGAAGTAGATGCAGTTCTCAGTTCAGGGCTTGCATTGGCTGCTGGCCTACTTGCTCCCTTGTCTTTTGGATTTGCCGCTAGTTATACGAAGCGCCATCTCATGGGTCGTGATCCGTTGGCTGTTGCCACTGGGGCACTTATATCCGCAACGCTTGTGCTTTCCCCTTTGGCCTGGTTGACGTGGCCGAGTACTGAGATCTCATCGCAGACGTGGGGCTCAGTGTTGATGCTGTCTATTCTTTGCACAGGCATGACTTACATTATCTTCTATCGCTTAGTCATGAACGCCGGCCCAGCTAAAGCCAGTACGGTGACCTTGTTGATCCCCGTGTTTGGGGTTTTGTGGGGTTGGATATGGTTAAGTGAGGATGTGTCAGGGCTAATATTGCTGGGTGCTGGAGTGATTTTGTTTGGTACGGCATTTGCCACGGGTATCTTGGGGGAAAGTAAGAGAGTCTCAAAGTCTTAAATGTTTAGTCCAATTATTTTTATGCGGTTCTTAACATTTTCTTAACTTGTTCTTGTGCTCGCGTTTGTTGGCTCATTTCTGCTTAGTGAGGTGGTGGGTGCGGTGTTAATTTTTAAGCCACTTACTTTTAGATTTTTTTCACCTTTTTCACGCTTTCGCCTGACTGTGTGAATGCCTCGATGGCAGCTACGAACTGCCGACGTCCTTCTTCTAACGTACCGTTATTATCGATATCGACAACAGTGACGTTTTTTGGAAGGGGACGAGACTTGCGCTTAAGCCGATGCTTGATTTGCTCATCCGTTTCACGTCCTCTAAGGCGCAGCCGGTTGGCAAGAGTTGTTTCATTCGCGTGGATTTGTAAAACCACCAAATTGTCGACTTGTTTTTGTAGGCCATCAATGGCCTGACGTGAACAGTTGGCGACAATATGTTTACCTTGCTTCTGCTCATCTACTAGTGCACGTGGCAAACCGTAATGAAGGTCATGCGCTTGCCATGTGATGATGAAATCGCCTTGTTGTTGTCGCCTCAGAAAATCTGATGTTGTGCAACTTTCATAATCTTCACCCACTTGGCCTGGTGGTCGTGTGATGACACGTTTTGCAAAAACAAAAGTCGAGCTGGGTAGGGCTGACCTAGCACCATCAATCAGGCTGTCCTTGCCCGAGCCGCTCGGGCCCACCACAGCAAAAAAGCATCCTTCAGAGATCGTTTGACTCATGAGATTAAGGCTGCTTGACGCAATAACTGCGACAGCTCAAAAAGAGGAAGTCCCATCACTGTAGAGTAGCTGCCTTCTATCTTTTTGATGAACTGAGCGCTTAATCCCTGAATCGCATAGGCGCCCGCTTTACCAAAAGGTTCTTTTGAAGCTACATATTGATTGATTTGGGTTGGCTTGAGGGTGTCGAAGGTGACAATCGTGTGAGATAAAGCTCGGTACGTCATCTGTTCATAATGAAGGCTGACTGCTGTGTAGACGTCATGCCGACGACCAGAAAGTAACGAAAGCATTCTGACAGCATCCTCTACATCGGTCGGCTTGCCCAGTATGGTCTGCTCAAGCGCGACAGTGGTATCAGCGGTCAAGATGGGTAATTGCTGTAGGTCGCTGTGATTTTGTATGAAACCCAGTGCTCGCGTTAACTTGTCCTCAGTGGTGCGAGTGACATATGAAACCACGGATTCACCGGCTTGCCGGGGTTCATCTTCTCCGTCCGGGCTCGGCACGATCACTTGTTGGGTGGGAATTTGAATCTGCTGTAACAGTTCAACTCGCCTTGGACTTGCCGATGCCAACAAAAGCTGAGGGGTTTGATTAAGCCACATTTTTGTGTGTCTCTGTTTTATTCGCGGTGATAAGGGTGACCGTTGGCGATAGACCAAGCCCGATACAGCTGCTCGCTTAGCAATACCCTCACTAAGGCGTGAGGCAGGGTCAACGCCGAGAGCTGAATTTTTTGATCGCACTGTTGCTTGAAGGTGGGGTCTAGTCCATCTGGCCCGCCAATGATCAGGGTGAGATGGTTAGATTGCTCTCTGTAGCGAACCAATAAGTCTGACAAGGCCACGCTGGTCAAGACCTTGCCTTTTTCATCGAGAGCGATCCGTGGCCCTGGTCGTCCATGAAGAGCCTGGTTCAAGCGTTCGGCTTCGATGGTCATGTTTTGTTGGGGGGTTTTACCGCTTTGACGAGGTGCGGGCTTGATTTCGCGTACCTCGACCTGCCAATCACCCGTCAAGCGCTTTAGGTACTCATCGCAAGCCGCCGTCACCCAGTCTGGTGATCGATGTGCGACCGCTGCGATAAGTAGTTTCATGCGTTCGAGCTAGCCGTGCGGGCTGGTTTTTTTCTGGCAGGTGCGCTTGATCCTAGTTTCATGCGGACTGGCTTCTCACCCCATAATTCTTCAAGATTGTAGTAGGCACGGATAGCGGGTTGCATGATGTGCACAACCACATCCCCTAGATCGACTAGTACCCACTCGCCGGTTTCTTCGCCTTCAGTGGCGATGACTTGCATACCAGTTTCTTTGGCCTTATCTGCCACATGGCGTGCAAGCGCCCGAGTTTGTCGGTTTGATGTGGCTGAAGCGACGATGACTCGATCAAACAGGCCAGTCATGTCTGTGGTGTTAAACACTTTGATGTCTTGAGCCTTAACGTCTTCGAGTGCATCAACCACCGCACGTTGCTGTTTTCTGATGTCCATATTTTTTTAATCTCAAACGGTATTTTGATAAAGATGGTGCTTGTTAATGTACTCGGCTACAGCAGGGGAAAGGTCTTGACCCACGCTCTGTCCACGCGCCAAGGTCTCCCGTATCTGTGTGGCAGACGTAGGCATAGCGTCAAACGGCAAAGATTTGACTTGGGTGATGCCCTGATCAATCAATGCTTGAAGTGGCGCTGGCACTGTCAAGTCATGGTGCGGTCGGCAGGCAACTAAAAATGAAACTAACTTAGCAATTGCCTCCCAGTCGGACCAAGAGCAAAAATTTTCTAGTTGATCGGCGCCCATTAACCAAAAGTAATCGGGTCCTTGGGGCAGGGCGAGCAAAGTGTCTATCGTGTAAGTCTCACCCTCGCGCTCGATTTCGATGGCATTCATACAAAATCGCGGCTCATCGGCGATGGCCAACTCAACCATGGTTGCTCTATGTGTCGGGCTGGCCTTTAGTTTTGAGCGCTGCCAAGGTTGTCCGGCTGGTATGAACTGCACTTGGTCTAGATTTGCATATTGAAGCGCCGCACTGGCTAGACTGAGGTGAGCGCGATGAATGGGATCAAAACTGCCGCCAAATAAACCGATACGCGCAATTTGAGCATTGGTTGTTGGCATCAAACCCAATCCCTTGGTTTCAAATACTCACTTAGTTTGGCCTCAGGACTGCCCTTTTCTGGGTGCCAGTCATAGCGCCACGTCACTTCGGGTGGCATCGATAACAAAATCGACTCTGTCCTACCGCCGGATTGGAGCCCAAATAAAGTGCCTCTGTCAAAAACCAAGTTGAATTCGACGTAACGGCCCCTACGGTAGCGCTGAAAATCCCTTTCCCGCTGACCATAGGGCATGGAGCGTCGGCGTTGAACAATTGGCAAGTAAGCTTCTAAAAATGCATTGCCAACCGATTGGGTCAGGGCAAACGACGCATCAAAGCCCAGTTCGCTTAGATCATCAAAAAATACGCCACCGATGCCGCGGGTCTCTTGGCGGTGCTTGAGATAAAAATAGTCGTCGCACCAACGCTTGTACTCAGGGTAGTACTTCGTGCCGTGGGGCTCCAACGCCTGCAAACAGATGTGGTGAAAGTGGCTGGCATCTTCTTCAAACACATAATATGGCGTGAGATCCATGCCACCGCCAAACCAGAAAATATCTTCTTCAATGGCTGGGTCGTTGGCGTAAGCCACAAACATACGAACGTTCATGTGTGTGGTCGGCACATAGGGATTGTTTGGGTGTAAAACCAGTGATACCCCCATGGCTTCCCAGCGTCGGCCGGCTACGGCAGGCCGATGTGCTGATGCAGACGCCGGTAGTTCGTTTCCCATCACGTGACTAAAAAGGACGCCGGCTCTTTCAAATAATTCGCCGCCTTCAATCAAACGAGACAAACCGCCGCCGCCCTCTGGGCGTTGCCAACGGTCTGATTTGAATTCACCGCCATCAGCCGTTTCAAGATCGCTGACAATTCGATCTTGTAAACCTAATAGATAGTTATGAACTGCAGGCACGTCGACCAGGCGCTTTGTCATTGTTGAAGGGCTCTCCAAGCAATATCAGTGCGGAACTGAGCGCCGTCGAATTCAATGTCGGCGATTGTTGCGTAGGCCAAGTCGCGCGCCTGTGCAACATCCTTGCCCAATGCAGTCACACCGAGCACGCGTCCGCCAGCGGTGATTAATTGTCCGCTGTCATCCAGACTAGTGCCTGCATGAAAAACCATCACTTGTTCGGTTTTAGCGGAGTTGTCTGTGATGACGTCACCCGTTCTGGCTTTAGCAGGGTAGCCGTGGCTTGCCATGACGACGCACAAAGCGGTGCTGGGATGCCATTCCAAGGTTTGCCTATCGAGCTGTTGGTTGACAGCGGCTTCGATCAACGTCAACAAGTCTGACTGCAAGCGCATCAAAATAGGTTGGGTTTCTGGGTCTCCCATGCGGCAATTAAACTCCAGCACCCCAATCGGACGGGTGGCATCATCGCCTGGGCCTATCATCACGCCGGCATATAGGAAGCCGGTGTAGGGGATGCCTTGATCAGCCATGGCCTTGATGGTTGGCTCAATGACTTCACTCATGATGCGTTCATGCAGCACCGGGCTTACCACGGGTGCAGGTGAATAGGCGCCCATCCCACCGGTATTGGGTCCTTGGTCAGCATCGAGTAATCGTTTGTGATCCTGGCTGCTAGCAAGCGGGAGAATGTGACGCCCATCGGCCATGACAATAAAACTGGCTTCTTCGCCGATAAGGCAGTCCTCGATAACCACCCGAGCGCCGGCAGCACCGAGTGAGCCGTCACCAAGCATGCTGTCAACCGCTTCATGAGCCTGGTCTAGCGTGGTGGCCACCACCACGCCTTTACCAGCAGCTAGGCCATCGGCTTTGACCACTATCGGGGCACCTTGTGTGTCAATGTAGTCGTGCGCGAGCTTGGGGTCAGTGAAGGTTTGATAGGCGGCCGTTGGTATGGCGTGCTGTTGCATGAAAGCTTTGGCGTAATCCTTTGAGCTTTCCAGCTGAGCGGCGTTTTGTCGGGGACCAAAAATCTTTAATCCAGCGTCTTGGAATAAATCCACCACACCAGCAGCGAGCGGTGCTTCAGGACCGACAACGGTTAAGTCAATTGATTGCTCTTGGGCAAATGCCAGCAAGGCAGTCGGGTCGCTGATAGGAACGTTAGTCACACGATCCATGGTTGCCGTCCCGCCATTACCGGGTGCGACATATATGTGGGTGGTTCTAGGCGACTTCAATAATGCCCACGTTAAGGCGTGTTCCCTTCCACCTGAACCGATGACGAGCAGCTTCAAACTATGTCCTTATTCTTCATTGGGCAATATGGTGTTGGTGTAGACCTCTTGGACATCATCGAGTCCTTCAAGGACATCAAGTAGCTTTTGCATTTTGATGGCGTCATCGCCTCGCAACTCGACTTCACTTTCTGGTTTCATAATGACGTCAGCCATTTCTGCGGTCAATCCTTTGCTTTGCAAAGCGGACTGCACAGCTGTAAAAACGCCAGGTTCACAAAGTACCTCTATCACGCCTTCCTCATCGGTGATAACGTCCTCTGCGCCAGCCTCTAGGGCGGCCTCCATGACCGACTCCTCGGAGGTGCCCGGTGCAAATAGAAACTGCCCCACGTGTTTGAACATGAATGACACGCAGCCATCTTGACCCAAGTTGCCGCCGTGCTTGGTAAAGGCGTGACGCACGTCAGAGACGGTACGCGTACGGTTGTCTGTCATGCAATCGACAATCACGGCGGCACCATTGATGCCGTAGCCTTCATAACGAATTTCGTCGTAGTTATCGCCATCGGCCGCACCTGCACCACGGGCAATAGCCCGCTGGATGTTTTCTTTGGGCATATTGGCAGCCATTGCCTTGTCCCAGGCCATGCGTAGACGTGGGTTAGCGTCGGGGTCAGCCCCGCCAGCGCGAGCTGCGACGGTGATTTCTCTGATGATTTTGGTCCATAGCTTGCCGCGTTTGGCATCTTGACGGCCTTTGCGGTGCTGAATATTGGCCCATTTACTGTGTCCGGCCATATTGAAACGTCGTTGGTTGTTTTAAAACCCTAGTTTAGCGCGCTACGAGCCCATTGCCGCAAGAGCGCCAGGCAGTTGCGGGCTAAAGTGCTTTATTGGCCATCGTCAAATGTCGCCACGCGCGCGTGAGCCCTGGATTAAAGCGATCAGTACAGGCGCAATGCGCTAATATTTGATGCAAGATTTTTCTTTGACGAGGCTCCGTCTTGGAGGCAGGGGACGGTTAAACCCAAAAGGCATGACGCACATTGGCGTGCGTCTATTTTGACTGGAGATTTCATGAGTTTCTCAACAAAAGCAATAATGATCGAAAAGAATGGTGGCACTGAAGTCATGAAAACCGTGGCCGTTGACGTTTCCGGACCCGGTGAGCATGAAGTCACCATTTCCCAAAAAGCAGTGGGTCTGAACTTTATAGATATTTATTTCAGAACCGGTTTGTATAAGTCGCCCTTGCCTCATGGTCTCGGTTTTGAAGGGGCCGGTGAGGTTGTGGCTGTGGGTAAGAAAGTCAAGCGCTTCAAAGTTGGCGACCGTGTGGCCTACGGCCAGAGTCCAATCGGTGCCTATGCTTACATACGGAACGTGCCTGCGATGCAAGTGGTCAAGCTTCCTGATGGCATCTCGTTTGAGCAAGCGGCTGCCATGATGCTAAAGGGTCTGACGGTGCAATACTTGCTTCGTCAAACCTACCGTTTGCAAGGGAATGAAACGATTTTGTTTCATGCCGCCGCCGGTGGGGTGGGTTTGATTGCTTGCCAGTGGGCCAAAGCCTTGGGGGTTAAGGTCATTGGCACGGCTTCAAGCCAAGAAAAAATGGACTTGGCACTAAAGCATGGCGCTTGGCGCATGATCAATTACACCAAAGAGAATGTGGTTGAGCGCGTGATGGCGCTCACCAAAGGTAAGAAGGTTCCAGTGGTTTATGACGGTGTCGGCAAGGACACATGGGAAATGTCACTGGATTGCTTGCAGCCTCGCGGTTTGATGGTGAGCTACGGCAATGCATCGGGCGCGGTTGAAAACGTCAACCTAGGGATTTTGGCGGCGAAAGGATCCTTATTTGTCACGCGTCCAACCCTGGCAACACACGTGACCACGCAGGAGAAAATGCAAGCGGCTGCAGACGAGTTGTTTGATTTGGTGCTGAAGAAAAAAATCCGTCTTCGCATCGATCAACGCTACACCTTGGATCAAGCGGGGCAAGCGCATGAAGAGTTGGCTGGCCGTAAAACAACCGGTGCATCGGTCTTTATTTTGGATTGAAGGGCTTCAAACGAAGTGACTAGAGTCAGAAAAGCCAGCACATGAGGTGCTGGCTTTTCTGTTAAGTGCCCGAGGTTCTGACGAGCCGATTGTTTTGCTGATCTTTTAGGCGTCTTGTTGGTGATATTCGGTCACTTGCGCGACCTCGTTTTTTGAGCCCATGATGACACTTACACGCTCGTGTAAGCTTTTCGGCTCAACCTCAAGGATTCGCTTGTGCCCGTTGGTGGCCATACCGCCTGCTTGTTCTACGAGCATACTCATTGGATTGGCTTCGTACATTAGACGCAACTTGCCGGGTTTGTTCGGTTCGCGTGCGTCCCAGGGATACATAAAAACACCGCCGCGCATGAGCAGGCGATGAATATCAGTGACCATAGAGGCAACCCAACGCATATTGAAATCTTTCTGTCTGGGTCCAGTCTTGCCCGCTAAGCACTCATCAATGTAGCGTTTGACTGGCGCAGCCCAGTGACGAGAGTTGGACATGTTTATCGCAAATTCTTTGGTCTCCTCCGGTATGTTGATGTCACCGTGTGTCAACACCCAAGAACCCATTTCGCGGTCAAGCGTGAACCCCACCACACCCTCACCGACAGTCAATACCAGCATGGTCTGGGGGCCATAGATGGCATAACCTGCAGCCACTTGAGCATAGCCAGACTGCAAAAAGTCCTCTTCCGTGATCTCGCGTCCTGAAGCGTCTGCCGGGGCTTTGAGCACTGAGAAGATGGTTCCAATGGAAACGTTGACGTCAATGTTAGAAGAGCCATCGAGTGGATCGAATAACAACAAATACTCGCCCTTCGGATAACGGTTGGGGATCAAGTGAATGGTTTCCATTTCCTCAGATGCCATGGCAGCTAAGTGTCCCCCCCATTCATTGGCTTCCAATAAAACACTATTGGAAAGCACGTCGAGTTTTTTCTGGACTTCACCTTGTACGTTTTCGCTTTCGAGGCTACCGAGAACTTCACCGAGCGCACCTTTACTCACAGCATGACTGATGGTTTTACAGGCACGTGAGACGATTTCAATAAGCAGCCGTAGTTCAGCCGGTAGTGCTTTGTCAGTACGCTGCTTTTCAACAAGGTATTGCGTCAGGGATGTTCGTTTATTCATCTTGTTATCTCAAAGGGAAAGGGCTTTAGTCACAATTTCGCGGGTGTTGGCCGATAACTTGTCGTGTGCGGCAACTTGTTCGAGTGCCGATTTCATCAGTGGGCGGATGGCTGCTGTGTGATGCGTCCAGTGATCTAAGGCGCGAGCAAACCGAGCGGCCACTTCAGGATTGGTTTCGTCAATCAAGCACACTTGCTCGGCCCAGAACTGATAGCCACTACCATCTGCGACGTGGAAACCAAGTGGATTATTCAAGCAGAATTGGAATAACAAGGCACGTAAGCGGTTAGGATTGCGACGAGTGAAGGCGGGGTGATGCATCAGGCCCTTCACACCATCCACCGTCATCCCTGGCGCGCAAGCTTGTAAGGCAAACCATTTGTCAACAACCAAGGGATCCGCTTGAAATCGTTCATAGAAGTGCGTTAATGCATCGGTAACTGCATCATCGCGTCCTGCATGTTGCAAAAGCGCGCGCAATGCCCCAAGCCTGTCAGTCATATTGGTGGCGCTGTCGTACTGGGAAAGCGCAAGGGTTTTGGCTGAGCTGTCAGCGGCTTGGCAAAGTAGCGACAGAGCCAAGTTACGTAACGCTCGCTTGCCTGCCGGTTGAGCACTTGGGTCATAGGCTCCGGTAGGCGCATGACTGACAATCAGACTCTTGAGCGCATCAGAGAGCGCCATGCCAAGTGTTTGCTCGAGTGTTTGCTTGCGATAGGCCAGGATCAACGGAT
>JAWOGG010000254.1:0-4432 GCA_046497085.1 Orrella sp. | reverse complement strand
GCCAACGATAATACCTTTGCCGTCACACTGCCCAACAACAGACGGGACAGACCACTACGACCGTGGCTGCCCATGAAAATCAAATCACAGTTATGCGTTTTTGCGGCATCCACGATGCCATCAGCCACATTAAAATTAGTCACTGATTCATGACTAACCTTCACGCCTGCCGTCTCTGCCCGGTCGACGATGGACTGCAGATATTTCTTTGCCTGTTCAGCAGAGGCCTTTTCATAGTCCTCGTCAGTGATAGCGTAAGCAGCGGCCATGCCGTCAAATCCAATCGTTGCCGCAAAGGGCTGACCAACATACAGCGCCACAACTTCAGCACCAACAGAACGGGC
Source organism: Orrella sp. (assembly GCA_046497085.1). Lineage (GTDB taxonomy): Bacteria > Pseudomonadota > Gammaproteobacteria > Burkholderiales > Burkholderiaceae_B > Algicoccus. Next base: position 4,088 of record JAWOGG010000254.1, on the reverse strand, counting down.
GAACGTGATGCCAGCATTTGCCGCTTGCCCAGATAGCGCGGAGCCGTCGGTCGGGATCAGTATTTTTTTGAACATGGTAAGCACTCCCTCTCTCTTTAGTCGATGCCGGTTTTTGTTTACTTATCCAGCGTGGTTCTTATCCTAGCGCAAATCATTGCATCGTTGGTGTATCTTGCACAGGCGAATTGATACAGGTCAACAACTGGCTAACCCGCTCATGACCAAACATAGCGAATTTGCCTTAAGGGTTTACGCTTAACCTTGACCTGTTGCCGCACGGTAAAGCACGGTGCATCGTGTGCCTGTTCGGCAATAAGCCACCACAGGTGCTGGCATGGTTTGTAGCAATTCGGAGAACTGAACCACATCTTCAGGCGTCATCGCCCCACTCACGACTGGCTGAAACGCGACTCTCAAGCCAGACTCGCGTGCCGCCTCGGACACCGCCTCGGCGGTCGGTTGGTCAGGTCCACCTTCATAGTCCGGTCGATTGATAATGACGCTTTTAAACCCAGCCGCTGCCAAAGCCGGCATATCGGCAGGGCTTAGCTGGGGCGCCACAGAAAAATCAGGGGTGATTTGATTAATAGGGGTCGACATCGACAAAACTCCGTATGATTACAGTTACCTACAGCGTACTGAATCCTCATGCCGAAGTCACGTTATTCCCCAAACAAAGACACTTACCCACATGCCGCAGGAGCGGTCCCATTGACCATCAGGCATGTGGCACCCGAGCAAGTCGCAGAACCTGAGATTGTGGGTGCCTTGCAACACATACTGAGCGAGGCCGAACGCAAACGCATGCTTGCGTTCGCAAGCGATAGACATCGCCATAACTACTTGGTGAGTCACGCATTGAAACGTTTCGTGATTGCTCAAATACTGGATGAGTCGCCTGATCGGCTCACCTTTACGGCCACAGAAACGGGCAAACCACTGATTCACTCACCGCCTTACGGCCGATCTTGTCACTTCAATATCAGTCATTCTGAGGGCCGAGTGGTCATCGCTGTCAGTCAAAAGCCCGTGGGGATTGACGTAGAAAATACCTCCCGATCTATTCCGGACTTGGCTATCGCAAAACGTTTTTTTGCGGCTCGGGAATATTCGCTAATCGCTGCCCACCCGCCCGAGACGCAATCGCTGCAGTTTTTTAAACACTGGACACTCAAAGAGGCTTACCTAAAAGCCGAAGGCTGGGGGCTAGCAAACCGTCTTGACGCCATCGCATTTGAAGTATCTGACCCCATTGTCATGTCGGTGCTAGACCCTATTGCCGCGCCGAGTGCCAATTGGCGCTTTTGGCAGACACCGCTCGCACCGAATCATTTGCTAAGCGTTGCCTATCAATCAACATCGGCCGCCGAAGATACCGTCATTGACTGCCGTGACTGGCACCCAGAAGACCACTTATCGAAGCCTAAGCCCTAGTGCTGCTTTAATTTAACGATAGACACAACGAAATCCTACGTAGACAGCGTAAAAATCCGCCGCCTTATATTGCATACCTGACGCTTGCATTTTTTGCGGGCCGTACCACCAAGAGCCACCGGCTGTCAGGCGTCTGTCGCCTTCGGCGTCTAAAAGCCATTCCCAAACATTGGCACCCATGTCGTACAACCCATTGACACCGGGCGCAAAACGGGCCACTGGGGCATGCCCGCCCCAACCATCTTCGTCACCCTTGGTATTGGCGCCCTCTGGTTGCATCCCAGTAGGGTATGGGTAGGTCTTACCCGACTCAAACGGTGCGGGTGGATTATCCCGAGTCTCTTGATAAGCCGCCTTTTCCCATTGGGCGCGATCAGGCAAATCACCGCCAACGCTTTGGCAATAAGCACGGGCTTCATGCCAACTCACGTGCACGGCGGGCTCATCACCGGCAGCTGCCTCTCCGAAAGGAGTTTGGTAAGTCCAGCCGGCTCGACGCTGCCACCCAAAACCGTACTCAAAACCACCGCCGTCAAGCTCAGCAGCCGTTTTAAGGCCCCTCTCGTTCGCATACGCACGAAACTGATCAATCGTCACTTCAGTCCGATCAATAGAAAAGGCCTCTGCCCCGGTGCCAATGGATACACGGGCAGCGTCAGCCCACGTTGTCGACACCCCCGCCAATGAACCACTCAACCCCAAGAAAATCAGCCACTCGCCTTTCATAAGAACGCCTTATTAACCAATGATTAAGTACGGATTGCTGTCGCTTGTTCTTTGCGTAATACTTAAAGCCGATCATAACGACAAATCTGGAGACCGCATGATTTTGATTGGCCGCTATTTATCGCCTTTTGTCCGCCGCGTTGGTGTGACCATGAACTGGCTGGATATCCCATACGAGCATCGCAACCTCTCACCGGCCAAAGACGCAGCGGATATTCGCCCGTTTAACCCGATGAACAAAGTCCCGGCGCTCGTGCTTGATGACGGTGAGATCCTGGTCGAAAGCACCTTAATCCTTGATTATCTGCTGGAGACAACACCAAACCAAACACTCTTGCCGGCTCACGGCCTCTCGCGACGTGACATTCTGCAACGCACTGGCATCATGACCAGTGCGTTAGACAAGTCGGTTGCCTCCCTCTATGAAAAAACCAAGCGACCAAAGGACAAAATCCATCAGCCCTTTTTAGACACTATTCTCGAGCAGGCCACAGCCGGCGTTGATCAAATTGAAGCGCTTGTTAAAAGTGGCCGCTTTGGCGGGGTCAGTCAAGCGACGATTGCCGACCTAACGGCTGCAGTTGGCTATCGCTTTATCAGCACCACGCTGCCAGAAATTTGCTCGGCCAAGACTCACCCAGCCCTTGCCGAGTTTTCTGCTGGCTTTGAACAAACCAATGCCTTTAAGGCTTGCCAGTTCGAGGTATGAAGCCTAACGCGCCACCGTTTTACGGCTGGCGCGTGGTTAAAGCATGCCTGTTCATTGCGTTTATCGCTTGGTCCTTCGCTTTATATGGACCGAGCGTCTATATCAATACACTAAGTGAAACCCGCCAATGGCCCGTTGGTGACATATCGACGGCTTTGACGTTTTCTTTTTTGATCAATGCTGTTTCGATCGGGTTTGTTGGATCCATCATCGGACGATATGGCCCGCAAATCATCATGGCCGCAGGCGCGGTGATGATGGCCGCGGGCATCGTGGCCATCGGTCAAATCACTCAACCCTGGCAAGCGTTTATTGCGTTTCCTATGATGGGTTTGGGATGGTCCTGTTTGTCGACCATTGCCGTGTCAGCCACGATCGCCCCTTGGTTTGAACGCTACCAGGGCAAAGCGATTTCGACCGCTTTGTTGGGTGCGAGCTTGGGCGGCATGTTGGGCGTACCCATCACATTGTTGTTGGTTTCATGGCTAGGATTTTCTTGGGCGATGACAACCATTGGCATTGTTGTGGTGGCCAGCGTGGTCCCCATCAGTTTGTTTGTGTTGCGTCGCCGCCCCGAGGACATAGGTTTGCAACCAGACGGTTTGCCACTCGATGAAGCGCCAACGGTTGCAGCCAATCGCAACTGGACGCGATCTCAGGCACTCAACACCTTTGCCTTGCGTTCAACCATCGTGACGTTTGGAATTGCCTTGATGGTTCAGCTGGGTTTTTTAAGTCAGCAGGTTAAGCTTTTGCAATCGTTCATCAGTCCTACGGAAACCGCCATTACCGTACTTTTCTCGGGGGCCTTGGCGTTTTTAGGACGGGTTTTGTTGAGCCGCATGGCTGATCGTTTGAACGTGCGACTGATCGCTGGTGTTGTACTGCTGATTTCAGCAGCTGGCTTGGCCGTAGCCGCTAGCGCCACTAGCGCCACCCAATTGATCCTCGGCACACTGTTGTTTGGCTTTAATGTAGGAAACTTGACCACCTTGCCAGCACTCATTGTGCGACGCGAGTTTGGCGCACCTTCTTTCGGCAAGGTCTTTGGAGTCACCGGTACGTTCATGCAGTTTATCTCGGCCCTAGGCCCAGCAATTTTTGGTTTGCTACACGACCGCACCGGTGACTACTCGCTTGCCATTGCGTTAGCGGCTGTGCTGATGGTCTTTGGGGCTGCACTCATCACGGCACAACAGTGGCGAGCACCTGCTCGCCA
>JAWOGG010000156.1:0-9796 GCA_046497085.1 Orrella sp. | reverse complement strand
GTTTCAATCACGCCAGCACGACCGCTGCCAATCGCTGATGCATAGGACAATGCCACATCACGGGCTGCGCCCGAGGTGTCCTGATGGACAGCCACCAATGCGGGCACACCGCCACCTTGAGTGTAGGTGCTACGTACCGTATGGCCTGGAGCTTTGGGCGCAATCATGATGACGTCGATATCAGCACGCGGCATGACCTGACCGTAATGCACGTTAAAACCATGCGCAAAAGCCAAAGCAGCACCGGCTTGGATATTGGCGTGCACCTCATCGCGGTAAACCTGACCAATGTTCTCGTCGGGCAGCAACATCATGACCAAGTCAGCCTGTTTGACCGCCTCGCCCACTTCAGCCACTTTCAGGCCTGCGTTTTCAGCTTTAGGCCATGAGGCACCACCTTTACGCAAACCCACCACCACTTTGACACCAGACTCATGCAGGTTCAGCGCATGAGCGTGGCCTTGCGAGCCATAACCGATAATCGCGACGGTCTTGCCTTTGATGAGGGACAGGTCGCAGTCTTTGTCGTAGAAAACCTTCATTACAAACTCCAGATAATTGTTATGTACTGTTATTACTGTTGCTTCAACCCAAAATCACACACGTAAAACGCGTTCGCCGCGTCCAACACCGCACGCACCCGTGCGAACTGTTTCAAGAATAGCGGTGGGATCTAGTGCATCGATGAAGGCCTGCACTTTCTCATGATCACCGGTGAGCTCAACCGTATAGCTTTTGTCTGTTACGTCCACGATGTGTCCGCGAAAGATATCGGCCATGCGCTTGATTTCTTCACGTTCTTTACCCACGGCCCTGACCTTGATCAGCATTAACTCACGCTCAATGTGTGGTCCGTCGGTCAAATCAACCATCTTGACCACATCAATTAATCGGTTCAAGTGTTTGGTGATCTGTTCGATGACCGCGTCCGAGCCGACCGTCGTAAGCGTCAGACGCGACAATGTCGCGTCTTCGGTTGGGGCGACCGTCAAGGTTTCGATGTTATAGCCTCGGGCAGAGAACAATCCCACCACCCTCGACAAAGCGCCCGGTTCGTTTTCCATAAGGACAGAAATGATGTGTTTCATGATCTCCCCTTTATAGATCTTCTGAGCCAAGCAACATCTCGGTCAAACCCTTACCGGACTTAACCATGGGCCAAACGTTTTCAGACTGATCCGTGATGAAATCCATAAACACCAAACGGTCCTTCATCGCGAAAGCCTCTTTCAACGCCCCTTCGACATCACCGGGCTTGTCGATTCGCATACCTACGTGCCCGTATGCCTCAACCAAACTGATGAAATCCGGCAAAGCGTCCATGTAGGACTCGGAATAGCGCGAACCGTAATCGATTTGTTGCCACTGCCTAACCATACCGAGATAGCGATTATTCAAACAAATGATCTTTGGCGATAAGTGATATTGCTTACACGTTGATAGCTCTTGGATGTTCATTTGAATAGAGCCTTCGCCGGTAATACACGCAACGGTGGCGTCAGGGTTAGCCATTTGAACACCCATGGCATACGGCAATCCTACGCCCATGGTGCCCAAGCCACCCGAATTGATCCAACGGCGTGGCTTATCAAACCCATAGTATTGAGCTGCCCACATTTGATGCTGACCCACGTCCGAGGTGATAAATGCATCGCCTTGGGTCACTTCCCATACTTTCTGCACGACCGACTGGGGCTTGATGAATTCGTCTGAAGTCGCGAATTTCAAGCAATCCCTGCTGCGCCACTGCTCAACTTGATCCCACCACTTGGCCACTTCGGCTTTATTGGGCGAGCTTTCTTTCAAGGCCGCTTCATATTGGGCGATCAATTCATACAGAACGTCTTTGACATTGCCAACGATTGGCACATCAACTTTCACACGTTTTGAGATCGACGATGGATCGATATCAACGTGAATGATCTTGCGTGGTGCCTGGGCAAAGTGCTTGGGGTTTCCAATAACACGATCGTCGAATCTCGCACCAATGGCTAGCAACACGTCGCAATTTTGCATCGACATGTTGGCTTCATAGGTCCCATGCATGCCCGGCATGCCAAGGAACTGCTTATCGGTGGAAGGGTAAGCACCCAAACCCATCAATGTATTGGTGATTGGTGCTCCGAGCATCCGAACGAAAGTCGTCAATTGTTCAGACGCGTTGGCCAAGATCACACCACCACCGGTGTAAATCATTGGGCGCTCAGCTTGCATCAGCATCTGAATCGCCTTCTTGATTTGCCCTTGATGGCCCTTGACCACTGGCGAGTACGAACGCATGTTCACTTCGCCTTTAGGCGGGCTGAACTTGGTTTTTGCAACCGTAATATCTTTAGGAATATCAACCAGAACAGGTCCCGGACGGCCTGTACGCGCAATATAGAATGCGCGCCGCATCGTCTCGGCCAGTTCTTTCACATCGCGCACCAGAAAATTGTGCTTAACGCATGGTCGCGTGATACCAATGGTGTCGCATTCTTGGAAGGCATCTTCACCGATGGCATGTGTGGGCACTTGGCCACTGATGATCACCATCGGGACAGAGTCCATGTACGCTGTGGCAATACCTGTGACGGCGTTGGTTGCGCCCGGACCGCTGGTTACTAAGGCCACGCCCACTTTTTCCGAGGAGCGGGCATAAGCGTCTGCCGCATGCACAGCTGCTTGCTCGTGGCGTACCAAGATATGTTGAAACTTGTTTTGCGTAAAAATTGCGTCGTAAATGTAGAGTACTGCGCCGCCCGGATATCCGAAGACGTGGTCTACGCCCTCTTCAGCCAGACAGTTCACGACGATGTCGGCGCCTGTCATTTCCATGATGTAAGTCCTTTCGTTACCGGCTTCGCCAAACCAACTGCAAACACGCAAAGCGCTTGCCAAGTTCGCGTAGAAATCCACCACATGGATAGCGCTTTCGGACTCACGGAGCCCGGCCACCTACCCACATCGCAATCCCTGCACGCCCTCGTTGATCCGCTAGGCACGCACCCAATGGTGCACTGGATTGAAACGGATGTGCCAACTCACCGCTTGTGGCGGCGTTAGCGACATATATGATTGGCCGATATAGACTAAAGCGCGTTGCTTGAGCCCAATGCAACCCTAGCCTGTCTGGTGATAGCTATTGACAGGCAAGAGATCTAATGTAGCTTTTTCTGCAGTGCAGCGCAAATGATGCGCTAGAGTAGCGATTATGCTTGGTACCCGTTTGAACCGACTACAGCGATTTGTCTACAGCCACCACTTCGTGGGTGGGCTGCGGCGCGGCGCGGGTATTTTGGTGGCATTTGGCTTAGTGAGTTGGGTTTTATCGAACCCAAAAGCGGGTCTTATCGCCGCACTCGGTGCATTGTGCGTAGCACTGATAGACCAACCGGGGCCGGTGACTGTACGCATACGCGAAATGCTCGGCGGTGTCACTCTAGGTGCGGGCGCTGTTGGCATCACCGGACTGGCCTCACAAAACTCTCTTCTGCTTTTGGTTGCGGTGGTGGCGCAAAGCTTCTTCTTTTCGTTATTTGCGGTCTACGGCAAGCGCGGCAGCATTATTGGCATGGCTTGCTTGGTCTTAACCATTGTGACCATGCATAGCAGTTTGACGCCCGAAGAAGTCGCCGCACACACCCTCACCTCAGTGAGCGGTGCGGTGATTTACATGGTGGTGAGCTTGCTCAGTAGCCGGCCACTACAAGTGCGCGAAGAGGAGCAAGCGCTCTCTGTCGCCCTGTTTGCCACCGCCGACTATGTCGCCGCCCGCGCTGACATGTACGAGCCAGACGCGGACATTGACGAAGGCTATCGGCGGTTAATCTCGCGACAATCAAAAATGACCGAGCAACATCAGGCGGCACGCGACATGATTCTGCGAGCCATCAGCCCTGAAGCCTTAAAACACTCACCGCGTCGCACTGCTGTCTGGAATGTCTTTATCGACATGGTGAATATGTTGGATATGTTGGTAAGCACTCACACCGACTACACCTTGATTCATCGGACACTGGGCCACGCAGATATATTGATTTTTAGTCGCGATGCACTGGGCAAAATGGCGCTCGAGCTCGAGCGGATTGCCTTGGCGGTTACCCGAGAAAAGGCACTCATTAGACGTAATAGCGTGAAGGCGGAGATCCGAGCGATCGAGTTCGAGCTTGAAAAAATGAAAAAAAATGGCTTTGACGAGGTTGAACCGGAGGCCTACACCGTTTGCGTTCAAATCTTTCGGCGCTTACGAAACGTGAACCGCCTCATTGAACGGATGCTGGATCAAACCCGCTTTCCAGCAGTCAATGAGCCATTAAATGCCGCCCAACTCGATGACTCATTGATCGATTTCTTATCGCGACAGACCTTTCACCCACGGCTGCTATCAAGCAACCTGCGCTTGGACTCACCACCCTTTCGATTCGCGCTTAGAGTCACTTTGGCCACGGCCATCGGCTTAAGCATTGGGTTATTGCTACCGATTGTCGGTGACCATGGCTACTGGATTGTGCTCACGATCGTGATCATCATGAAACCGGCGTTTTCTTTGACCAAACAACGCAATAACGCTCGACTGATTGGTACGTTGATTGGTTGCGCATTGGCTTTTTTATTGTTCCGCATAACCGATGACCCTCAATACCTGCTAATGGCCTTGGTCGTAAGCCTGATTACTGGGTTTTCGTTTTTAGTCATCAACTACCTTGTTGCCTCGGTTTTCAACACGGTCACTATCTTGCTGGTACTGAGTTTTGTTTTCCCGCACGCGGTAGACCTAGCAAACGAGCGCGCCATCGACACGATTATTGGCTCTTTAATCGCGTTTTCTTGTAGCTATTTTCTACCCTGGTGGGAATCAAGATCTTTACCAGGGCTTGCGGACGCGGCCGTTCGCGCAAACGAGACGTTTCTGCGAGCAGGCCTGACGTTGTTTGATGAAGACGAGACCGGTAAACCCGCAAAAGACCACCCAAATGCTTGGCCTTTGGCACGTCGCAACATGTTGGTGGCCTTTAGTAACTTTGCTGAAGCCTTCTATCGCATGATGGGTGAGCCCCATTCAAGGCAACAATTTGTCGCAGAGTACAACCATCTGTTGATACAAAATCACATTTTGGCGGCTGAAATCATGGCCACGATTTCGCAGTTGCGTGCGCAGCCTGTGCAGGCAACCACAGCCCTGCAATTCATGCGTAAACTCGATCAAGCACTGGTGGACCGTGACTTAGAGGCGGCGAGCATCGCCCCACCCGTTTTTGACAAAAGCACCACCCCAGCTGATTGGCTTTACCCGCTTAAGCAGATGCAACGTGCGGTTCAAAGCATCATTCGGGAGTCAGCCGCCATCCGACAGATGGCCAAAAAACCGTAGCTCACCATCTCAGTTTGCGGCATTGTTACTGTTTCACGCTTGTTAGACAGACCCCATAGCGCTTATGCTCGAAACGGAGATTTGTCGTGACATAGAAGGGTCGTACCGAAGCCCACTTCAAACCTCATCCTCGCATACGTCCTACCCAACTCTGGAGAGTGATTTGAAAATTGCCGATATCAAAGCCAACGCTTACTCAATGCCTTTCGTGAACCCATCGTTTCCAAAAGGCCCCTACCACTTTGTGAACCGGGAATTTTTCATCATTTCCTACCGCACCGACGAAAAACTATTGCGTCAGATGGTGCCTGAGCCCCTCACGATTGACGACCCTATTGTGAGCTTCGAGTTCATCCGCATGCCTGACTCGTCAGGTTTCGGTGACTACACAGAGTCCGGACAAGTCATCTCGGTGGTTGATGAGCAGGGTCGCCGTGGCGGCTACACCCACATGATGTACTTGGACGATGAGGCCCCTATCGCTGGCGGACGTGAACTGTGGGGGTTTCCAAAGAAGTTGGCCCAGCCCAAGCTTGAAGTCGCCTCAGACACGCTGGTGGGCACGCTAGACTACGGTCCGCTGCGCGTTGCAACTGGCACCATGGGCTTTAAGTACGACACCTTAGACATTGCAGCTGAACAGAAAAAACTCACAGAGTCACCTAACTACCTGCTCAAAATCATCCCCCACGTTGATGGCTCTGCGCGCATTTGCGAGCTGGTGCGATTCCATCTGCAAGGGGTGACAGTCAAAGGCGCTTGGACCGGTCCGGCCAAATTATCGTTGTTCCAACATGCGTTGGCACCTGTGGCAGACTTACCCGTTCTGGAGATTGTCGGTGCCAAACACTTAGTCTGCGACCTTACTTTGGGGCTCGGCGAGGTCGCGTTTGACTACCTGAAGGCTTAGTCGAAGCAGAGGCGGTCGCTACTTTGGTAGCGACTCGCTTTTGGGCGGATGTTTTCTTTACTGCAGCCTTCTTCACTGCAGCCTTCTTCACCGGCGCCTTCTTTGCCGGGGCTTTCTTTGCCGGCGCAAGCTTGTCTGAACTGGCGCTGAACTGGCTCTCTGAAGACTCGCGTTTGTGTGTGTGAATATCAAATGTCACAAAATTTTCACCTTCGGCAGGCATCTCTAGACAAGCCGGGTGCGCCAGCGTTTCGTCCATATCGTGCAAGCCGGTTTGCCAGTGCATCTGCATGGTTTCGGCGCTGAACTGAAAGTCTTTGTAGTGACCTTCAGATTGTTTGTTCTCATAGATCAGATGGATCACGTTGTAGCGAGCACCCATCATGTGACGGGCCATTTGCTCAAACCAGGGGTCGTTCTTGCGCACTGATTCTGGAATACGGTCAATCGTTTCAAAGAACACCTTGCGCATGCGCTGCATCATCTGAACCGCGTTAGTCACTGTGCGGGTCCGACTGGAGAACTGAATGTCTTTGAGGCGTTCATTGACCTGCAAAATATTGCTGGGCAACGGACCGGCCGAGCGCCACAAATCGACTTGAAACACAAGCGTATCGAGGCGCGGCGAATCGCCTAAGACGTATTCAAGGGGCGTATTTGAGACGCAGCCACCGTCCCAGTAGTACTCGCCATCGATTTCAGTCGCAGGAAATCCCGGCGGCAAGGAACCAGAGGCAATGAAGTGCTTGGGCGTCAGTTTGGTTTTTTTGGAATCGAAGTACACAAAATTGCCACTCGCGACATTGGTTGCCCCTAAAGACACGCGAGTCTCACCACTGTTGATGCGATCAAAATCGGCGAATTTCTCTAAGGTGGCAATCAGCGGTGTGGTGTCATAGAAACTGGTGCTATCCGGACTGCCGCTGCCTGGCCCCAACAGTCGAGGCTTAAAGAATCCCTCTTGGCCATTCATTAAAGCCGACATCGCCGCCATGGAACGAAACATGGTGTGGCCCATGTTTTCTAGAGCCTGTCCCGCGGCAGCCCCAAAAGCAGAACCATGCTCACCAGAACCATACCCACCAAATGCTTCTTTGTGCCCGTGCATCATTGAATGAGAAAACACCGCTGGGCTACAAATCGTCTGCCAAAACTCATGTAGTCGCTGAACACGATCTTTGGGCGCATTGCCGGCAATGATGGCGCAATTGAGTGCCCCAATGGAAATGCCCGCCACCCAATTCGGATGTATGCCTTGCTTGGCCAACCCTTCGTACACGCCCGCTTGGTAAGAGCCCAACGCTCCCCCACCTTGAAGCACCAGCGCAATACGGGGATAGTCGGGCAGGTGGGCGAGCGCGTTCGACATAAGGGGAGCTCCTACTTTTCAGGGCGACGGAACACAAGCTTGTCTGGTGTTGAAACGTCAGGTGCGTGGCGATAACCTTCGAGATCAAAAGCCGTCAGTTTTTCTGGCTCATTGATGCGGTTTTCTATAGCATACCTTGCCATTAGTCCGCGGGCACGCTTTGCGTAAAAACTTATCACCTTCCAAGCATCACCCTTTTGATCTTGGAACACGCATTGCACAATGCGCGCATTCAACGTTTTGGTGTCGACCGACTTGAAATACTCATCTGAGGCAAGGTTCACCACCACGGGTGTTTTGTCTTTAGCCAACTGCTCATTTAGGTAGGGTGCGATTTTGTCGCGCCAAAACTCGTACAAATTTTTTCCTGCTGGATTGGCCAGCTTAGTTCCCATTTCGAGCCGATAGGGTTGCATCAAATCCAAAGGACGCAAGACGCCATACAGTCCACTCAGAATGGCCACGTGATCCTGCGCCCACTTCAAGTCCGCCTCCGACAGGCTATCCGCTTGCAAGCCCTCGTAGACATCGCCGTTAAATGCCAGCATCGCCGGTCGGGCATTGGTTTGTGTGAACTGATCAGACCAACCCGCATAGCGGTCCACATTTAACTGCGCCAAGGTCGGGCTTAGAGACATCAACGAGGCCACTTCAGAAGCACTTTTTTTCTTTAAGACATCAATCAATGCCTTAGCCTGCGGCACAAACTGGGGGTCAGTGTGCAAGTTAGTGGCCAAAGGCGAGTCATAGTCCAGTTTTTTAGCAGGGGACAATAAGAGCAACATGAGAAAACCCTTGAAAAGATGTCAGACCTAAAAGATAACAAACCTTGACCCACAACAAGGGCATGACCCAGTCAAGGCATCTTCTACTGGAAACCTGAGCCTTCTCAGCCGAGCACCCGGCTCTGTTCTGCTAAGATAGCGTCCTTGAGCGGAGAGGTGGCAGAGTGGTCGAATGTACCTGACTCGAAATCAGGCGTACGGTTAAACCGTACCGTGGGTTCGAATCCCACCCTCTCCGCCAACCAGTCACTTGTTCGGACTCGAGACATCTGAGCGATGCCAAAAGGTACTTTCATCCGGGCAGTCTTTTGCACGTTCAGGAAATTGACAAATATACCCTGTGCCGTCTCAGGTCGGAGATAAATGGTAGAAGAATCCTCCGATACCGATCCTACCTGGGTGGAAAACATCAGGTTAAACTGCCGGATCTCGGTCCAGTTGGCCGTGCCGCTCATGGGACAGGTAATGCCTTCATTGATCATCAAATCCCTCAGGGCAGCAAAGTCTTCCGCATCCAGCAATTTGCCCATGGCCGCCAATAGCTCCTTTGCCCGCTCCGCTTCTCCTGCCTGCTCGTATTGGGCGGCTTTGTCTTCGATCAACACATCCGCACGGTACCGCTTTTTGCTGTCTTTGTTGTCCACCATGGGATCATTGAAGCTGTCCACGTGACCGGAAGCTTTCCAGGTAGTGGGATGCATAAAAATAGCCGCATCTACTCCCACTATGTTATCGTTCAGGCGGGTCATGGATTCCCACCACAAGCGCTTAAGATTATTTTTCAATTCTACCCCATAGGGGCCGTAATCGTAGACGGCCTGCAGGCCATCGTAAATTTCCGACGAGGGGTACACAAACCCATACTCCTTGGCATGGGCGATAATATCTTTAAGCAGATTGCTTTCCTGAGGTTGTGCTGATTTTGCCATGGGCGCAAAATTAACTAAAAACCGATAGTGTACAAGATTTTTACAGATCTCCCTGCATCAGATAGGCCCGGATATGGGCAATGTCCTGCGCCATCAGTCCCATTTCTGCCGGTTTGGGCATCAGGCTAAGCGGTACCTGGCGTTTCTCGGCTACTTCAGATGCCGGAATTACAAACCGCTGCCCCTGACTATCCAGCACCGTGACCACCGGACCGTTGGACTGCAACAACCCGTAAAGCACTGCCCCGTTTTTCAAGCGTACCAACCAGGATTCGGAACCGAAACCAATGGCAGCATCGGGCTGCACAATCGCATTTACCAGGGTAGGAGCATCCATTTTTTGTCGGACTCCGCTCAAGTTGGGACCAATATCATTTCCCGACTCCCCGATGCGGTGGCAAGCCAGGCAGTTTTGAGCAGCCAGCACCTTTCCCGCCGCGGCATCGCCCT
>JAWOGG010000061.1:0-3064 GCA_046497085.1 Orrella sp. | reverse complement strand
TCTTTTAATTTGGCAGAGGCAGGAATAATATTATTTGATTTTTGATACTCATTATTTATCTGTAATTTAATTCTTTGAAATAAAATTACTGCCAGTACAAAAGTCAAAATATTAGCGATTGGCTGGGCATAAATAAATCCGGAAAACCCAAACAGTCGATTTAATAGAAAAATGATGGGGATAAAAAACAGTCCCTGCCTGGATATAGATAGGATGAGGGTTGGCCAACCTTTCCCCAACGCCTGGAAAGTTACCATAATCAACATCTGAATGCCGACAAACGGAAGGCCGATAAGAAAAGCCTTAAGTATCTGCACTCCATAGCTGATAACGTCTTTATCATTGATAAAAGTTTGCATTAGCTGAGCCGGAAAGAAATAAAAAATTGCGGTAAAGAAAAGAGCAATTCCGGTTGATATCAGGGCAGCTGTTTTAAAAGTTTCATTAAAACGTTTGATGTTTTTTGCTCCAAGATTCTGATCGCCCATGGCCATGGCACGTCGGTCCTTCAACAGCTTGCTCACCAGTCCGTGAGGAGTAAATCCGTCGGGCACAGTGGTGATCTTCTCACCAATACGCTTAAGTTCAGCAAGCGGTACTGCTGTATCTGCTTGGTCAGTCCACTTGGCCCCGATGTACCCAGACCAATCAATCGCGTGCTTGCTCTTGTAGTCTGTCAAAACAGGTTCGATCGTACGACCGCCATCTTCCATGTATTGGCGGTAAGCCTTCACCATACTATCGCCATCACCCTCGGCCAAGACACCTTGCGCGGTGAGCTTGTCAGCATAGAGCTTACGGGTGCCAGGATGTTGGCTGATGCGCTTATACATGAGCGGCTGCGTGAGGGCCGGTGTGTCTTGTTCGTTGTGTCCCAACTTACGGAAACAGACAATATCCACTACCACGTCGCGCCCAAACTGCATTCTGAAATCCAATGCCAAGCGTGTCGCAAACACAACTGCTTCAGGATCGTCGCCGTTGACGTGGAAAACGGGTGCTTCGATCATTTTGACGACATCAGTGCAATAAATTGTTGACCGTGTGTCTCGTGGATCCGAAGTTGTAAAGCCAATTTGGTTGTTGATCACCAAATGAATAGTGCCACCCGTGCCGTAGCCTCGGGTCATCGCCAAGTTCAAGGTCTCCATCACCACACCTTGACCCGCAAAGGCCGCATCACCGTGCACCAAAACCGGCAACACCTGCTTGCCATGCTCATCTGAGCGGCGCTCTTGTCGCGCACGCACACTGCCCTCGACCACAGGGTTAACGATCTCTAGGTGCGATGGGTTGAACGCGAGCGACAGGTGAATAGGACCACCACGGGTCGACAGGTCACTGGAAAAACCATTGTGGTATTTCACATCACCATCAGTTAAGCCTTCAGCGTGTTTGCCTTCAAACTCAGCAAACAACTCACCAGGCATTTTGCCCATGATGTTGACCAGTACATTCAAGCGACCACGGTGAGCCATACCCACCACGATTTCTTGGATACCACAATCACCACCATGGTTGACGATCTCGTCCATCGAGGCGATAAAGCTTTCACCACCCTCTAAAGAAAATCGTTTTTGACCCACATATTTGGTGTGTAGAAATCGCTCGAGTCCTTCGGACTCGGTCAACTGTTGCAATATGTTGCGCTTTTCATCGTTCGAATAGGTTGGCGCGCTGCGCGAAGATTCCAGTTTTTGCTGAATCCACCGTTTGACCTCGGGATCAGAACAGTGCATGAACTCAACACCAATTGAACGACAGTAGGTGTCTCGCAAAGCCTTGATAATCTGACGCAGCGTCATGGTGCTGTCAGAAGTGAAATAGGTATTGGTTGCAGAGAACTCTTGATCCATATCGACGTCGCCTAACCCGTAGAAGGCCGGGTCTAGCTCGGGGATAGAGTCACGCTCATGCTGTTGCAAGGGATCAAGATCGGCCCAGCGCGAGCCCAACGAACGATAGGCCGCAATCAGCGATTGGACATGAAGTTGCTTGGAGGCAACTGTCAAATCAACCTGTTGGCCGCCGTTCGCGAAGTGACCTTGCTTGGCGCGTTGCACAAATGATTCGACGATCGGGGCATGGGGTTGATCACGGGTCTGCTCTTGGCCATCAGTAGCCGGCAGGTGTTGCAACTGATCAAAGTATGCACGCCAATTATCTGGTATTGCGCTGGGATTGTTGAGATACGCTTCGTAGAGCTCTTCTACGTAAGGGGCGTTGCCGCCAAAGAGGTATGAGTTTTGTAGTGCTTCAGTATGCGAGGACATTAAACGCTTCACCTTGACGAGTGTTTCACTCGATATGATGCAGTGGACCTTCCGCTTACACGGCCCAACCGGTTTGCGGATAGCGGGGCAGAAGGCAGTGAAATAGCCTGTAAAGCCATACGACAAAGTGTAACGCAACCAACGGTGTGCGAGCCAATAAAAGCCCCTTATTTTTGCGAACTTGCGAAGAATTCAATGCTGCGCCGCGTCATAGAAAAAGCAAAACATTCGCCCCCTTCGCACCTCTAGAGCGGTAAGCTAAGTTTAATTCGACACCCGCAAAACCTCTTGCTTGAGCCGATTCAAGCCCGAATTTGAGCTCTGACCCAGACTCATCATTTGCGCCACTTAAGCCTCTCGATGGAAAAACGTATGACTTATGATTTGAACCAATTAGCCCTCGAATACCACGCGCAGCCTCGTCCCGGAAAGATTTCAGTTACCCCTACCAAACCACTTTCAAACCAATTTGATTTGTCGTTGGCATACTCACCTGGCGTGGCAGCCGCATGCACGGCAATCCATGAAAGCGGTGGTGAATCTGCCGCGCTTTACACCTCTCGAGCCAACTTGGTTGGCGTCATCACCAACGGCACTGCAGTGTTGGGTTTAGGCAACATCGGCCCATTGGCTGCCAAACCTGTCATGGAAGGTAAGGGTTGTCTATTCAAAAAGTTTGCCGGCATTGATGTATTCGATATTGAGCTTGATGAAAATGATCCGGACAAGCTTGTTGACATCATTGCGGCTCTCGAACCGACGCTTGGGGGTGTAAACCTGGAAGACATCAA